>DASYLE010000085.1:0-26810 GCA_036009745.1 Luteibacter sp.
GACACGGTCGACGTGCGCTTTTCGATACCCATCACGCTCGACAAGCTCGCCGAGATGGCCGACGCGTGTCGCGCCATCGAAGGGGTCAACGGCGTCACCATCGCCGTGCCGGGACGCAGCGGCGACTAGTGTGCCCTTCCCATCCTGATCAGGTCTATATTTCGGTACTAAAAACTCATGAAACGGAAGCACACGATGGCGCTGGAAGCAGTCACTGTCGCCGGCACACGTAAGGTGGGCAGGAGCAAAAACCGAGTGAACTCATGAACAACCTGATGATCATCGATGGCTATCGGGCGGCCATCCAGTACGACCCGGAAATCGAACTGTTCCGTGGTGAGTTTGTCGGCCGCGCGCATCGATCCGGCCCTGCATGCTCGCGCGGTGGAAGCAGCGGCTGCCCTGGGGGTAAGCCTGAACCAGTTCGTCGAACGGGCCATCACTCACGAAATTCGCGCCTGATCCTTGGCGGCATACGTGCCGATGATGATCCGCCGTGCCCGGATGAAATCATCGGCGACATGCGTTGCGCGGTCCCTGGTGAAGAAGATGCCATAGAGTCCGCTTTGCCGGTCGATCCAGGGAAAGCTGCCGAAAGCGCCGGGACTGGATACGAGCGTGCAGCGATGCTCGGTATCCCATGTCTCGCACCAGTTGCCCAGGGCATACTGGGCATCGCCCCTGCTCCTGGCGCCCGGCGGAACATAGGCCATCGGCTTGCCGAGAGTCTGCAGGGCCTCCATCTCGTCGACCGCTCGCGCCGAGAGGATGCGTCGGTTGCCGACTTTGCCATCCTCCACGAGCATGCCCAGGAAGCGCATATAGTCGTCCGCCGTGGTGACCACACCGCCTTGCAGGAGCGGGTTGAGCGTTTCTGCCGGGGACACGCCGTGTGCGGGCAAGTGCAGCCAGGAGGTATGCGCCATGCCCAGTGGCCGCGCGATACGATCGTCGAACAACTGCGCCCAGCGTTTGCCCGTCACCGCCTCGACAGCGGCGCCAGCGACCTGAAACCCGGGGCCGCCGTACTTGAATACCGTTCCCGGGGCATCCACCAAGGGCCGGCTGGCGATCTGTGCAGCGGACTGGGCCAACGTGATGCGCGGATCCTGGCGGATATCGACACCGTCTTCAATACTGCCTTCGCCGGACGTCTGCGCTAGCAACTCACGCAAGGTTACCTCGCTCGCCGGCCCTTTGAACGCTGGCAGGTAATTGGAAACCGGTGCGTCCAGCGAAAGCCTGCCCTCGTCTACCACACTCATCACCAGTGCCGCCGTCATCCATTTCGTTGCCGAAGCCACCGGCAACGGTGCGTCGTGCGCGATGGTGCCGACATCCACCCGGAACAGCACGGCACCGTGGCGCATGACGATCGCGGTGACACCCGGGGCCCCATGCTTGACCGCGTCCTCGAGCGCGGCCCTGACCGCGGCAGGTACGGCGCCGGTTCCCGTCACGGACTCTGCTGGCTCGGTGGCCTTTTTCTGGATGTGCTTGACGACATGTACCAGCACACCGACGCAACCGGAGAGATAAAGCGCCAGGGCGCATGCGCAGAGCCGGGATGCGAACCGGCTATGCATGGGACGCGTACGTTACCGTTACGCCCTCCCAGGTCGCAGGATCGATGTCCGCAACCGTCTGGGAAAACGTCCATACATGGCCGCCGATATCCACCGCCGTGTACTGGCGCTCGCCGAAGGGATAGGTCGTCAGCGGGATCGTGACGCGCGCACCGCATACCACTGCACGATCGTGGTGTGCATCCACATCGACGACACGCACCATGATGGAATGTGTCGGCCAGCCTGCCGTTGCAGTATCTACCGAGCCCTGAGCAAAGACGACGCTGTCGGCACCGATACCCAGTTGCGCACGGTGATCGGCGATCCGGAGCTGTTCGCGAAAACCGAAGGTCGCGCCATGCCACTCGACGGCCGCCCGGACATCGGAATAGGTCAGCACGGGAATTACCGCGCTGGCGGGCATGAAACGGTTAGGCCTGTAGGGCGACATATCCGACCTTTTCGCGTCAAACGCAGCGCGGCTGCGGGTTACGCAAGCTTAGAAATGCCGATCAGGAAAAGTATTTCGGGCAATCGCGGATATGTAACCGGATTTGTCTTCAGCGGATCCAGGTCTGGAACGTGAGGAAGGCCTTGCCGTCGGCAAACTGCAGCGATCGCATGCCCATGAGCTCGCTGTTGAAATCGCGGACGACGATCGTCGACTCCGCCAGGGACCGGCCGTCGCGAACGACCGCCGCCTGCCCGTCCTGGACAAGCTGGGCGACGAGATAAACCGCGTCGTTGGTATAACCGGTGCCACCCTGTTCAATGTCAGCGCAACCGGACGGGTCCAGCGTCGTCGATGCCGCTTCGAGCAGGATACCCGCGCGATTGCCGGCAATCAGGGCTAGCCGCTCGTCCTCGGTCTGGTAGGCCGGATCAGCCTTGCTCCTGAGTTCCTCCAGCGCGCTACGCGACATCAGTATTCGCGCGCCGTCCGCCTTGAATGAAATACAGGGCGCGGGCATCAGGGTGGACAAGACGATGGTATGGCCCTGATCGCTCACGCCCTTCGCGTCAGCCACAGGTACGCCGATGACAGACAAGAGGCCAATCATCAGTATGCCGATACCCATGACCGTCCCCCAAAAGTGAGCTACACATGGGGCCGCACGGCTCTCGACGCGCCTTGACGGGTCGAACTGTCGCGTTCCGTGGACTGCACACGATGCGCGTTCAGAATCGCACCGATCAGGCCTGGGAAGCGCTGCTCGATTTCCGAGCACCGGCTGGTGTTGTGCATTTCCACACCGCGACGCTCGCTGCGGATCAGCCCCGCCTCGCGTAGCGAGCGGAAATGCAGCGATAGCGTGGACTTGGGTATATCCCGGTTGGTGACCTGGAGGAAGTTGGAACAGTTCTGCGCGCATGCCGACATCGCCAGCTCCGCGTAGATCGCGGCCCGCACGGGGTCGGACAGCGCGTGGAGGATGCCTTCCACGGTGATGTCGTCGATCGAGGGGTGAACCAGGGGTCTCATAAATTAAATTTTACCACCCCTTGACTCTTAGTTCCATAGTTCCTATGTTGTGAACTATGGAACCTACAGGTTCCGTTCTGCCCATCCCTCTTATCGGAACCGTCATGAGCAAGCTCGCAGGTAAAGTCGCCATCGTCACTGGCGCATCCAAGGGTATTGGCGCGGCCATCGCCAAATCGCTGGCCGCCGAAGGCGCGTCGGTCGTGGTGAATTACGCGTCCAGCAAGGCCGGCGCCGACACCGTCGTCGCCGAAATCACCGCAGCGGGCGGCAAGGCCGTCGCCGTGGGCGGCGACGTGTCGAAAGTGGCCGGTGCGCAAGGCATCGTCGACGGCGCGATCAAGCATTTCGGTAAACTGGACATCCTGGTCAACAACTCGGGTGTTTATGAATTCGCTCCGCTCGAAGACATCACCGAAGAGCACTACCACAAGCAATTCAACGTCAACGTGCTTGGCCTGCTACTGACCACCCAGGCTGCTTCGAAGCACCTGGGCGAAGGTGCCAGCATCATCAATGTCGGCTCGCTCGTCACGCGCCTGGTGCCGACCGGCAGCTCGGTTTATACCGCTACCAAGGGCGCCGTGGATGCCATTACCGGCGTACTGTCGCGTGAACTGGGCGCGCGCAAGATCAGGGTCAATTCGCTGAACCCCGGCATGGTCGAAACCGAGGGCACCCACACCGCCGGTTTCATCGGCTCGGACTTCGAAGCCCACGCCATCGAGCAGACGCCATTGGGCCGTATCGGCCAGCCGAAGGATATCGCGTCGATTGCGGTGTTCCTCGCATCGGACGATTCGTACTGGTTGACCGGCGAGCACCTGTTCGCTGGCGGCGGCATGCGCTGATCGTTTGAACCGGGCGCCGGGCCGTCATGGTCCGGCGCTTTTTTGTGCCGTCAGATCTGCGCCTGGCCACCATCGACGAAGAGCTCGATGCCGGTGATGTAGCTGGCATCGTCTGAGGCCAGGAACGACACCGCCTTGGCGACTTCGTCGGCCTTGCCCGTGCGCCCCAGCGGCGTGATGCCGGCCGCCTGCGCGCTGAACTGCGCGATCTGCTCGTCGCTAAGCCCCAGCTCCGATTTATAAGCCGGTGTCACCACGGTCCCGGGTGCCACGATATTGACCCGGATGTCGCGGCCCTTCAGGTCCGACGCCCAGGTACGGGTGAACGAGCGCAAGGCTGCCTTGGTCGCGGCGTAGACGCCAAACGCGGGCGCTCCCTTGATCGACACCATCGAACCATTGATGACGATGGCGGCACCGGCGGACATCAGCGGCAGCGCCTTCTGCACGGTAAACAGCGTGCCCTTCACATTGATGCCGAAGTACTTGTCGAACTGCTCTTCGGTGATCGAACCCAGCGGCGCGAAACTGCCGCCACCTGCATTGGCGAAAAGGATATCCAGGCGCCCTTCCGCGGAGCCGATCGTCGCGAAAACATGGTCGAGGTCGGCGGGAACAGCGATATCGCCGCGAATCGCCTTCGCACCATGGCCAATCTCGACCACCGCCGCATCAAGTTCCGGCTGGCGGCGCCCGGTGACATAGACGATCGCGCCTTCGCGCGCGAGTCGCTTCGCGGTAGCCAGGCCAAGGCCCGAACTGCCACCGGTAATCAGCGCCACCTTGCCGGCGTGCTTACTGGCGTGGATATTGTCGTATTCGGAACGGTTCATCGACGTGACTCCTGGGCGGCGGGACGCCGCTGAATGCAGGACAGTCTATTGATGACGATATCGATGATAAATCCGGCTCTTGTGGTTTCTTTATCCACGCGAGTGGATAATCGACGCGATATTGAGGAGTGCCCATGGACCATATGCAGGCCATTCGCGTGTTCGCACGTGTTGTGGAAACCGGGGGCTTCAGCCGCGCGGCCGAGTCGCTGCAAATGCCGAACGCCACGGTGAGCAAGCTGGTCCAGTCGCTCGAGAAACATCTTGGCGTGAAGCTGCTCGAGCGCAGCACACGTCGGGTCAGCGTCACCATCGACGGCGCGGCTTACTACGAACGCACGCGTCATCTGCTGAGCGAACTGGACGATATCGAGGCCACCCTGGGCCGTGCGCAGTCCAGCCCTCGCGGACGCCTGCGGGTGGATACGGGTGGCTCAACCGCGAGCGGTATCATCATTCCCGCGCTCCCGGACTTCTTCGCGCTTTATCCAGACATCCAGGTGCAACTTGGCGTCACCGACCGCACGATCGACCTGGTCGGCGAAAACATCGACTGCGCGATTCGCAGCACCGCGCGGGATCTCTCGCTGATCGCGCATCAGATCGGTGCACTGTCGTGGACGACTTGCGCCACCCCCGCCTTCCTGGCGCGCCATGGTACGCCCACACACCCAGGCCAGATCATCAGTAAGGACTATCCGGTGGCAGGCTACTTTTCCGCGTTGAGCGGACGCACCCAGACCCTGCATTTCCTTCACAACGGCGAGTCCTTTGAGATCGAGCCACGCAACAATGTCAGCGTCAACGAAAGCAATGCCCATCTGGCCACGGCATTGGCTGGCCTTGGCCTGGTCCACACCCTCGATTTCATGGTGCGTCCCTTCATCGAACGCGGCGAACTGGTCGCCGTGCTCGAGGACTTCCGTCCGCGGCCGCAGGAGGTCTACATCGCCTATCCGCCCAGTCGCCAGTTGAGCGCGAAAGTCCGCGTCTTCGTCAATTGGGTGACCGGGCTCTTTGCACGGCTGGGCTACACCAACAGCGGGCACCGCGCCTAGAAGATCCAGGGATTGCCTGTCATGGCATGTGGACATGTCCTCGACCTCGGCGCAATCTAACCGACACGCGCGACGGCGAGCCGCTGCGCGTCATTGGCAGGTCTGAACACCTCAGGCCGGCGGCCCCGGTCGCCAGACGAGGAAGGAGGCATGACATGTACGAGAAATCGATGCGTTACGCGTTGCTGTCGGTTCTGGTCGTCACCACGACCGCGGGTTGTTCCAATTTCGTGAAGAAGACCGACTACGACGCGGCGATCAGCGAACTCCGGAGCAACGACCAGAAACAGCAACAGCAGATTGACGCGCTCACCCAGGAGATGCGTGGCAAGTTCGCCACCTACGACACACAGATCGCCCAGATGCAGGGCCGGGTGCGTGTCGACGGTATTGCCCATTTCGACTTCGGGCAGGATGCGCTTCGCGACCAGGACAAACCCCTGCTGGACGATTTCGCCAAATCCATGAGCGCGCATTATCCCGGCGCCCTGGTGACGGTGGAGGGGTTTGCCGATCCAGCAGGCGGCCCGTCATTCAACCGACGACTGGGTATGAAGCGTGCGGATGCGGTGCGCGATTACCTGGTAAGCCAGGGTCTGTCCGCCGATCGGGTACGTGCCGTCAGTTATGGCGAAGCGGCCGATCGCCAGGTCGATCGCGGCGCGACGGCTGACAAGGGTGAAGCCAACCGGCGCGTAACCCTCGTCGTCGACTTCGCCGGCAGCATGGCGTCCGCGACCCCCACGGCTGCGACGCCGCCGGTCGATTCGACCACGCAGTAAGCGCGATCCGTTCGCGGAAAGCGTGGTTCCGCTCGCTCGATGCGAGCTACGGGCAGCCCGGGCCGACGGCACCGGGAGACGGGCGGGTATTGTCCACGGTATCGACGAAGGCGAATGACATGCCCCGTATCGGCCTTACCGTACTGACCTTGCTGCTCGCCACCGGCGTCGCACGCGGCGAGCCGGTGACCTATACCTTCGTTACCAAGCTCTCGCGGGTGATGTTCACCGTCGATCATTCGGGATTCTCCAACCCCTTCGGCATCATGAAACTCGCGCCGGGCCGCTTCGTCTTCGACGGGAAGGACTGGTCGAAATCCTCGGTAACCGTCAGGTTGCCCACCCGCACGCTCGACATGGGCGACGAACTCTGGAACAAACAGATCCGCGGCGACGAGAGCTGGGAAAAGCTGTTCAAGGCGACGGATATCGTTTTCCGGAGCACGCGACTCGAACGGAAGGACGAAACGCACGGCACGCTGCACGGCGACCTGACGCTCGCCGGCGTCACCAGGCCGGTGGCCCTCGAACTGCACCTCAACAAGATCGCGGTCAACCATTTCAGTTCCCTGCCGTGGATCGGCTTCAGCGCCACCACGACAATCAGCCGTTCGCAATTCGGTCTGGGTGCCTACGGCCCCTACATCGGCGACGACATTCCGATGCGCATCGAGGTCGAAGGCGCCGTCGGCGATCCTAAGTAGCGCGGTGCATTCGGGCCCACAGATACACGGGCGCGCCGGCAAGAAGCAGGACCGCGCCCCAGAACAAGGCCTCGACGCCGGTCCCGACCAGGGCCCACAGGCTGAAGGCCAGCGCGCCAAGCGCCACCAGGCGACGCCACCAGCGGGCCGAGGCGTCGATGCGCCACCAGGCGAGCACCGTCACCAGATACGGGAGCAAGGTCGCCGCAGTCGACAGCAGGATGGTGAAGGTGAATAGAGCCACCAGGGTGCGCGTGTAATTCGCTGCGATCAGGACGCTGGCAAGGACGCTGCTGATCAGCAGGCCGACCCAGGGCGTGCCGCGCCGGTCCAGCCGGGCGAAGACCCTGGGGAACAGGCCATCCTGTGCCGCGGCCAGCGGTGTCTGCCCCTGCAGCAGCACCCAGCCGTTCAAGGCACCGAAACACGAAATGCTGGCCACCACGCCGATAGCGATGCCGGCCGCATCGCCCCACACACGACGTGCCGCTTCGGCCATGGGTGCCGCCGATGCCTGCAAGATATCGGCCGGAAGCATGCCGACGACCACCGTACAGGCCAGCATCGTGGCCAGGCCTGCGATCAGCATGCCAATCAGGGTGGCGCGGGGAACGGTGCGTTGCGGATCGACGACCACGCCGGTCGGCACCGTGGCCGTTTCCAGGCCAAGGAAGGCCCATAGGGTCAACGCAGCCACCGACGAGGCGACGCCGATCAGCGGTTGGCCGCTGGGATTGAAGGGCACGAAGGCGCTCGCATGCACCCAGCCCAGGCCGAGAAGCCCGAACACCACCAGCGGCACCAGCTTGAGCAAGGTCGTCACGATGGCGGTGCGGCCGGCCTCGCGCACGCCAGCCAGGCTGATCGCCGTGCATAACCACAACGCACCGAGCGCGCACAGGGCACCGCGCAAGGTCGTCGAGGTTGCCGCCGGCCAGACCGAACCCAGGCTGCCAGCGAACGCTACCGCGATCGCCGCATTCGCCGACCACACGCAGACCGAATAGCTCCACGCCACGATAAACCCGACATGGTCGCCAAAGGCACGACGGGCGTACGCGTAAGCGCCGCCATGGTTACGTACGACCTGCGCCAGCCAGGCATAGACCAGGGCAAGCATCAGTGCGCCACCAAGACTGATGCCCCAGCCCAGCAGGCTGGCGGCACCGTACGGCGCCAGGGTCGCCGGCAAGACGAACACGCCCGATCCGATGATGTTGCCGATCACCAGCGCAATCAGCATCCACTGCCCGAGCGGTCGTGGGCTTCGACTCATGCGTCAGTGAGCGAATCGCGGTAAGCGCGGCGAACGAGTTCGTGGAAGTGATGCACCGCGTTTTCGCGCAACGGATTCAGGCGTCCGGCTTCATATGAACCGGAGGCCAGGCCACGCTGCACGTCCTGGCAGATGGTCACGTCCTCGACCTGCACCTCATCGCTGAATTCGATGTCCTTCGCGCGACGCGCCAGCCCTTCCGGGCTATCGTCCGGCGCGTAATAAAAGTCGAATTCCACCCGGCAACGGTCCACACCCAGCGGCAGCACGCGATTGGTCTGCAAACGGCCCGGCAGGATATTGAGCATCGTGTTCGGATACTGGAAGTAATAAAGCGCCTCGCCACTACCGTAAAGATCCGCGGCGCTTTCCAGTGGGCTGAACTGGAACGAATACCACTCGGCCGCCTCGGTGATATAGCTGCGGTAATCGAGCAGGCTGTTCAGGCCGGGATGGATATGCGGTACGTGGTACCCCTCCAGATAGTTGTCCACGTAAACTTTCCAGTTACAGGCCACCTCGTAACTGGCGCGATGATGGAACTCATAGCTATCCAGCGAGCGCTGCGGACCGAGACGTTCGTCGATACCGGTGACGAAATCCGCGAATGGCGGCGCATCGCCCGTGGCGATATAGACCAGGCCTTGCCACACCTGCACGCGTACTTCGGGAAGGCGGATGCTGGACGGATCGAAGTCCGGCGTGCGGCCCATTTCCGGCGCGCCACGAAGCACACCATCCAGCCCGTATGTCCAGCCGTGATAGCGACAGCGCAGCGACGTCGCACCCAGTCCGTCGCAACTGGCGATCGGCCCTGCGCGGTGCCGGCACACATTGTGGAACGCGCGAATGGTCGTGGCGTCGCTACGCACGACCAGCAACGGCAAGCCGGCGACCTCGGTGACGACATGATCGCCGACACCGGCCAATTGCGACTGGTGGCACACCAGCTGCCAGCTGCGCGCAAAGATCGCGGTGGCATCCAGCTTCGGCATACGCGCGTCGGTGTAAAAACGCGCCGACAGGGCCAACGCGTGCTCAAGGCGCTGTGGGACAAGGACGTTGGGAGACAGCAACTCGATCATGATCATGTAGTGACAGCCGCGATGGCCGAGTATCGACCGAACGCCGCCCGTTGACCAGTCGATCCGACGGGCAGCGGCTGGCTGCCGATTCCATTCCCGGGTGCAAAGACAACCATGTAAGGTTCTGCCTGTCGCCAGGGACTCCAGAGCACGAGCCATTCAAATCGGGGGTTTCGATCATGTCCGTTGTAGCCGCAAACGCGAGCGCCACGCCGCCCCTGCCATCCAGCCGCTGCTGGCAGTGGTGCATGCAAGGGTTCCGTGTCTGGCGCCGGGCACCCCTGAAACTCGTGATGCTATGCACGGTGCTCCTGGTCGCCGAAGCATTGCTGCAGACGATCCCGACCGTCGGCGTCGCGCTGTCGAAATGCCTGGTGCCCATCCTTGGACTCGGCATTCTCGCCGGCCTCGACGAACAAAACCAGGGCAAGCCTCTCCGCTGGTCGTGCCTGTATGACGTCGTCAGCCAGAAGCGTTTCACCCAGGCCATGGGCCTTGTCGCGATTTCCGCCTTGCCCGTCATCGCCGTACAACAGGCCGCCGTTTGGCTGGTCCACGGTTGGCCAGCCGTCGACGCGGTACTGCTCGGACACCAGGCCGCGCATCGCGAACTCATGACCCCAGGATTCATCCGTTTGCTCGTTTTGCCCGGATCGGCGCTTTCGATCCTGGTTGTCCTGGCGGGACCTGCATGGCTACTCGGCGGTTACCGACCGTGGCGGGCCCTGCGCCTGAGCATCGACACGGTGGTCCATCACCCTGCGCCTTTCGGCATGTTCCTGCTGGTCAACCTCGCGTGCCTGGTCCTCATCCTGAGCGCGCACTGGACCCTCTTGCTCATCCTGCTCTACCTGCCCTGGGCCACCGCGTGCGGCTACGCGATATGGGATGATCTGCGCGCGATGCTGATCTGTCCGGCCGTGGCATAGACAAGGGTCCGAACGCCGGATGCGAGAAAGTGAATTCAGCGTGCTGCTGCGCGAACATGCCGGCCTGCTCTGGCGGATAGCGGCCAGCTACGAGGCCGATCCGGCACTACGGGACGATCTGATGCAGGACATCGCCGTGGCCTTGTGGCGAGCCTTGCCGACCTGGCGTCACGAGGCGCCATTGAAGTCCTTCGTCGCGCGCGTCGCGCACAACCGCGGAGCGAGTCATGTCGCCGGGCAGATGCGCCGGCCGACGACGACGCTGCTGGACGAACAACACGTCGATCTGCGTCATGGCCCGGACATTCATATGGAGCTTACCCAGGACCTGCAGCGCCTCCAGGCGGCCGTGCGCGCGTTGCCTCTTGCCTTGCGCCAGGCAGTGACGCTTGCCCTGGAAGGCTTCAGCCACGCCCAGATCGCCGACACGCTCGGCGTCAATACCAATAGTGTTTCCGTACGGCTCAACCGCGCCAAGGGCGCGTTGAAGGCGTTGCTTGGAGGTAAGTCCTGATGGCTCATGACGACTGGTCCGGGTGGGGCGAACTCTGGCAGCAACAGCCGGCGCCGGACATGGCACGCCTGCATCGTCTTGCCAGGCGCAAACGGCGACGCATGCAACTATTCGCTTCCCTTGAAATGCTGGTGACGGTGGTAGCCCTCTGGCAACTGCTACGAGCCTTCGGCCACTTCGAATGGCGGTGGAAGATCTGGTCGGTGTTCTCGCTTGGCCTCGTGCTCGGATTGCAGATCCTGTTCCTGCATATTCGCCTCGGTACGTGGAGTACGTCGGGCAGCGATCTGGCCAGCGCGCTGCGACTGGCCGCGGAACGCGCGCGTGCCGGTGTCCGCCTGGCGCAGGTGAATATCTGGAGTACCGTTCTCCTGCTGGTCGCCACGGCGGTCGCCGCCGCGCCCGACCTCGATCCGTCACGCTGGCGAAGCGATCCGCATCTCCGGTTCGTCATCCTGGTGCAGATTGGTGCGAACGCGCCCATCGTCGGCCTGATCCTCGGGGCCTGCCTGTGGTACATGCGCCGCCAACGGCGACGAATCCGCGACCTGGATGCATTGATGCACGACGATCGGGACTGAGGCCGGAGTCGCGACGTCGCAAGATCATGCGACATACACCGTGCGACGATCACGGGAAGGGCACGGACGCAATCACCCTTTCGAGTCTTGCCGGTGCCTTGGCAACCGCCTAGTTTTTTGTAGCGAGGCTGGCGAACGACCGACGGGCGACTGTCATGCGCCGGCGATCGGCGCGTTGACTCTTTCTTCACCTGAATGCGCTTGCACTACATCGGATTGCCCGTAGGTTTCCTAGCCGTTAGCGATGGAGAAAGACCATGGTCGAGCCAAAAGTCGGTCGCCGCGAGTTCCTGATCGGTGTCGCGGTTGCCGGAACGGCGGTTGTCGCCGGAGCAGCCACCATCCGTGACGGGGAGCTCGGCGCACCGCCGCGGACCATCAAGGGAGGCGTTCCCTGGCAGGAAGGCACGGCGGACGCGCCACCCGGTGTCAGCGGCACCGATTTCAAGTTTTTCACTGCCGAGGAACGCGCCTTCATCGAGGCAGCGGTGGAACGGCTGATACCCAACGACGAGGTCGGGCCGGGTGCCGTCGAGGCCAATGTACCGTTCTTCCTCGACAGGCAGCTCGCCGGACCCTTTGGCCGTGGCGACCACTATTTCCTCGGCGGGCCCTGGAAGAAAGGCGTCCCCGAACAGGGCTACCAGAGCCGCTTCAGCCCCGCCCAGATGTATCGCGCCGCCATCGCGGCGATCGACCGCCACGTCGGCGCAAGTTCCAGTGGTGCGACGTTCGCCAAACTCTCCGAGACCGACCGCGACACCGTGCTGAAGGGCCTGGAAAGCGGGCAGATCCAGCTCGACGGTGGCGTCGACAGCAAGGCCTTTTTCGCCATGCTGCTGCAGAACACCAAGGAGGGCTACTTCTCCGACCCGATCTACGGCGGCAACAAGGATATGGCTGCCTGGAAGATGATCGGATTCCCCGGGGCCCACTACGACTACAGCGAGTGGGTGACCCGTCATGGGGAGAAGGTTCCCTTCCCCACCGTCGGCTTCAAAGGCCGGCCCGGCTGGAAGGAGGCCTGAACCATGGCTACGACACTCAAACCGGTCGATGCGGTACTGGTGGGCTTCGGCTGGACCGGCGCGATCATGGGCCAGCAGTTGTGCGATGCCGGACTCAACGTGCTCGCCCTCGAGCGCGGCCCCTGGCGCGATACCTCGACGGACTTCGCGACGGGATTCGCCCAGGACGAACTGCGCTACATGTGGCGCCATCACCTGTTCCAGAACGTCTCCGACGATACCTTGACGATCCGCAACAACACGAGCCAGGAAGCGCTGCCCATGCGCCACCTGGGTTCGTTCCTGCTCGGCACCGGCGTGGGCAGCGGCGGCGTGCACTGGAACGGCCAGATCTGGCGTTTCCTGCCAAGCGATTTCCTGACCAAGTCGCATAACCAGGAACGCTACGGCGTGAAGTCGGTCACCGACTACGACCTCTCCGTGCAGGACTGGGGCGTTACCTACGAGGATCTGGAACCGCACTACGACCAGTTCGACAAGCTCTGCGGCACCAGCGGCAAGGCCGGCAACCTCGGTGGCACGATCCAGCCGGGTGGCAATCCGTTCGAAGGCGCGCGTTCGAGCGAGTACCCCACGCCACCCATGGCCCAGACCTACGGCCCGACCCTGTTCGGCAAGGCGGCCGCCGAACTCGGGCACCACCCCTTCCCGCACCCGACCGGCAATTTGTCCGAGGCGTATATCAATCCGCTCGGCGCGCAGATGGGCAAATGCACCTACTGTGGCTTCTGCGAAAAATTCGGCTGCGGCAATTATTCCAAGGCCAGCCCGCAGACCACCGTCCTGCCCTACCTGATGGCCAAGCCGAACTTCACGCTCAAGACCGAATGCGAAGTCCTTCGCGTGGAGTTGAGCCCGGACAAGAAACGCGCCACCGGTGTCACCTACGTCAACAGCGCGGGCGAGGAATTCTTCCAGCCGGCCGATATCGTCATCCTGTCCGCCTATGTGTTGCAGAACGTACGCCTGCTGCTGCTTTCCGGCATCGGCCAGCCATACGACCCGAAGACCGGCGAAGGCGTGGTCGGCAAGAATTACGCCTACCAGACCATGTCCTCGGTGAATGTCTTCTTCGATGACAAGCTGATCAACCCCTTTATCGGCGCCGGTGCGCTGGCGACCGTGATCGACGATTACAACGGCGACAACTTCGATCATTCGGGACTTGGCTTCATCGGCGGTGCATACATTGCCGGCATGATCACCGGCGGACGACCGATCGAGATGATCTATACGCCGCAGGGCACGCCGGCCTGGGGCAAGGATTGGAAGCACGCCGCGGCGAAGAACTACCTGCGGTCCTTCTCGCTGAGCGTGCATGGCTCATGCATGAGCCACCGCGGCAATTACCTCGACCTCGATCCGACCTATCGTGACATTCACGGTCGGCCGATGCTGCGGATGACGTTCGACTTCACCGACAACGAACACAAGATGTCGGACTACCTCACCGACCGTGCCGCCGAAGTGGCCCGCGCAATGAACCCGCGGGAGATCAAGCTCAACCGTCGCGTCGGTTCGTGGAGCGTCACGCCTTACCAGACCACGCACAACACCGGCGGCGCGATCATGGGCGACGATCCGAAGACCAGTGTGGTCAACCGCTACCTGCAGAGCTGGGACGTGCCGAATGTGTTTTCGATGGGTTCCGGCGCGTTTCCCCAGAATGCTGGCTATAACCCGACCGGCACGGTCGCGGCGCTGGCTTACTATTCCGCCAACGCGATCATTACCCAGTACCTGAAGAACCCCGGCCCGCTGGTGCGGACATGAGCGCGCGGCCGGCGGTACGTTTCATCGGCTGGGTGATACTCATCCTGGTCATCGCGCTGGTGCTGATGCTGGGTTTGCTCGGCTGGAAACTGAGTCATGCCTCGGCGCTGCCCGCGCAGCCAGTGACCGCGGTAGCGGCGGCGAAGATGCTCTCCCAGCCCATCCCCGATACGACACCGAATGCGGTGCAAGTACGTAAAGGGCAATACCTGGTTGCCGCCGGCGATTGCATGTCGTGCCACCTGCGCGCCGAGGGCGAACCCTTTGCCGGTGGATTGGGATTGAACACGCCCTTCGGCGTGATCTACTCGTCCAACATCAGTTCCGATACGGAAACCGGTATCGGTAACTGGACCCCCGATCAGTTCTATCGCGCCATGCACGAGGGCATCAGCGACCACGGCAACCATCTCTATCCTGCCTTCCCCTACCCCTGGTTCAACCGTGTCACGCGCGAGGATACCGATGCCATCCTCGCCTATCTTAAGACCACGCCAGGGGTGAAATACCGTCCACCCGCGAACAAACTTCCCTTCCCGCTCAATATCCGCATGGCCGTCGGTGGCTGGAACCTCCTGTTCCTCAAGCAGGGGACATTCAAACCCGATCCAAAGCAATCGGAGGAATGGAACCGGGGTGCTTACCTCGTCAACGGACTGGGCCATTGCAGTGCCTGCCATACGCCAAAGAACATGTTCGGCGCTGACAAGACTGAAAAGGCCTTCCACGGTGGCGTGCTCGAGGACTTTGTCGCACCGGACCTGACCGGCAACACACGGACCGGCCTTGGGGCCTGGAGCGTGGACGACATCACCGAATACCTGCATACCGGGCGCAATGCACGCGCCGGCGCGGGTGGGCCGATGGCCGACGTGATCACCTACTCCACCTCGCTGATCACCGACCCGGATCGTCATGCCATGGCCGTCTATCTGAAGAGCCTGCCGGCCAGCCCCGATGAGGCGTTCACCGCGGCCGATGCCGGCGCGATGAAGCGCGGGGCGGAAATCTACTCGGACGCCTGCACCGGCTGCCATCTGGAGAATGGGGTCGGCCAGCCGCGTTTCTTCCCGCCGCTCGGCAAGAACAGCATGGTCCAGCAGAACGATCCGACCGGGTTGATCCACCTGATCCTGGCCGGCGGACGCATCGGCCCAAGCCCTACCCGCCCCTCGCCGCTCACCATGCCGAGCTTCGCGTGGAAGCTGACCGACCAGGAGATCGCCGACGTCTCGACCTACCTGCGCAACAGCTGGGGCAACCAGGCCTCGGCGGTACCGCTGTCGAAAGTGCAGAAACAGCGTAAGCGGCTCGACCTGGAGTCGGTGCATTTCACGGAGAATTCCGGAGACCAGCTGGGTACGCAATGATTCAAGCATGGGGTCGGCGCAAGCCGGTCCCATGCCGGGAGGAGCGACCATGAAGGCCTATGTCATCACCACTGGCGCGATCTTCGCCCTGATCGTCATCGCCCATGTCTGGCGTATCGCCGTCGAGGGCCCCGCGCTTGCCGGGTCGCCCATCTTCATCCTCTTCACGCTCGCGGCCGCCGGGCTCGCGCTGTGGGCCTGGTGGGTGCTCAGGCGCTTGCCTCGCGCCTGATGCCGATTCGAACGTCGCGGGTGGGAATGACGTCGATCCGGGGCCCGAAGCTCGTCATGTTGCGAAAGGTGGCGTTGTGGTGCGCTGTGATCTGCGAAGCCGCGAGGACGCCGTTATCCACGGTGGAGTGCGCATCGGCGACCAGGGTCACGTGATAGTCGAGCGCCAGCGCGCGGCGAACAGTGGTGTCCACGCAGAAGTCGCTCTGTAACCCGCAGACGACCAGGTCGGTGACCTCCCGCTGGAGCAGCAGCCGGTACAGCTCGGTCTGGTGAAACGAGTCCGGCGTCGTCTTGCGGACACGGAGGTCGTCCGGATGCGCCGCGAGCCCATCGGCCAGTTGCCAACCGTCGGCACCGAACCGAAGCGAACCTTCGGCGTCCTCGTGCTGGATGAGGATGACGGGTACCGACGTCGCCCTGGCCGCCGCCACGAGAGCATTGATTCGTTCGATAACGGCGTCGATTTCGAACGCGGCTTCGTCGCCCGTACACAGGGCGTGCTGGACATCGATGATCAGGAGTGCTGTCGTCATGGCGGGTGTTCGATATCCAATGCCTGGGAGATATGACGCTACCTTTCCATGGCAACGACCTGTATCGATGCCGAAAGAATAAGCAGAACGAAAAGACCAGGCAGCGAACACATGGATGCCCCCTCCCGATCCAGTGGCGCGATCATATAGCCCTCGGCACATGGGCGCACATGGCCACCCACTCCCCGTGCGTCCGACCGGGTTTTCCGGCTTCAGCCGGGACCGGTTATGTATCGAGCGACTGCCGCACATGTCGGGCGTTGTCACCGATGCGCGCCTGAGCCTTATCGATCCGCCCCTGCTCCGCACCCTGTGTCACCAACAGCTGCGCCGTTCCATGGCCCTCCCGGGCAATGGCATCGGTGATCTCGGCAACCCGACGCAACACGAACGGCGCGGCATAGCCGCAAGCCCCGGCAAAGGCGCGCCAGTCGCCGCGCCCCACCGTATCGATGCGTTCCGCATGTCCGATGCGAAGGGCCGGTGATCGTTCGATCAATCGCTCGGAGATGGCTATGGTGGGAACGAGATCGTAGAACGGTGCGAGTCGGCGCCGGCCTTCAAGGTCGCAAAGCAAGGCCAGGTTCTTCGCATGCGCGTCGGCATTGCCAATGACGACATTGAAGATCACCCAGTCCAGGAAGGCCTGCACCGCGACGGGGCCGAGTCGCAGACGTTGCCGGATCATGTCGGCACACATGGCCAGGGTCGGACCTCCGCGGGCTTCGTACTTGAGCTCACTTGGGTAACCGAGCGCCTGGCAAAAGTCTTCCTGATGCATGCGCGCGAGATGACCGTTTTCGCCCAGGGAACGATCGTAGCGCTCGACGAGCAATGCCTTGTGCCCGGCCACTACGACGAGCGACGACGGCGCCACTGCCAGCCCGATGGCACGCGCGAGCGCAAGGCCGAATGCTTCCAGGTCTCGCAGTCCGCGAATGCGCAGGCTGTCCGGCTTGAGAATGTGTGTCGTTATTTCGCCGATGGCGGGCAGCCGGATGGAGCCATCGGTACCAAGTACCACAGCGATCTTGTCCTGCGCGCCGGCAAGCGACAGCCTTCTCGGTGTGCCGATCAGCGCCAGTGAGGCCTCGCCGCTTTCGTCGACTTGCGCAGCCAGCAAAGTTTCCATATCCAGTGATTCGTTCAAGGGTTGCGCCGCCACGCGACCTGGCGCAGCGATGCTGACAGCGCCCGCACATTCGCCGCCAATGGCGGCCAATATCTCGAAGTCGTCCCAGACCGGGATTCGCAGTCGCGCCGCTATGGCTTCCCGGACCGGACCTTCGGGCAGCAGGTTGCCGAACCAGTTCCGGACAACAGCACCGACGAACGGTTCGGCACGCAGTGGCAGGCTTACCGACAAGGCGGCGCGTCCCGCGGCAACGAGATAATCGGCGTCGTAAGTAAAGCGCCAGTCCTCAGGGCTCCGCACTTCGCCCGCGATGCTGAGTTCGCCCACATGGCGACCGAACAGTTCGACATGCAGTTTGTCGGTCACGTCGCTTCCTCTGTCACGCGAACGTGCAGGCCAAGCACGGCAAGTACGGCAAGTACTTTGTTCAGCGCCACATTGGGTTTGCCACGCTCCAGTTCGCTGATAAACCGAAGACCTGTACCTGAAAGGCCCGCCAACTGGGCTTGGGTCAGGCCATGGCGATGCCGTGCCTCACGTATCTCGCGGGCAATCGTGCCTACCTCGGAAGGAAGGGCCTGATCTGTTCCCGATCGGGAATATGACTTGGTCATGGCAGCGCCTCAACGCAATATGATCCCGATCGGGATAATCCGACCAGCGGAAGCCTAAGTCAAGCGAATCATTCCCGATCGGGAACATTCTCCCGGAATCATCGCTGGGAATAGAGGCAGCTTCGCTTTTTGCTCCATTATTCCCAGGCTGACGCCATACCCATCGGGAATCGTATCCTTGAACCTCCACATATCGGACCTCGTCGTGGTCTGCACCCTGCTGCTGCTCGCCGGGATCGTCGCGACCATCTTCGTGGCCTTGCTCGGCATCAAGGCTTCCATTCGACGGCGGCGAGGCTGGAAAGCCTGCCTCGGTATCGTCATCGCGATCACCGTGCTGCAGATACCGCTGCTCCTGTCGCATCAATCGATCGAGGATGCATCGAGCAGCGTCAAGACCTGGTATTACACCTTCCATCCGACCAGGCCGACCACCATCGACGGCATTGCGTTTCCGGCAGGCACCACGGTCATTGAATATCCGAACCAGCCTCATGTTGTGCTGGGTGGTACGGCCCCCGCAGGCGCAAGCTTGCTTGGCCTGAAGATTGCCGGGGACTTCACGATCCTCCATCGGCACGACGATGCGGAAACACCCGTGCTTTCCGGAGGCACGCTGGTCGAGCCTGCCGACATTCACGGTGTGTCCTGCGCGGCGGGAGCATTCACCCACGAACCGGACACGTCGAGCCTGAACGACACCGTTAGCTGCACACTTGTTTCCCCATACGACACCGGGAAGATCCTATTGCCTGCGGGGACCCACGTCTCGGTCACTTTCGACGCCGACAAACCCCGGCCCGAGGAAATTTCTGGCGAGGCAAGCCATGCGTGGACGGTTTCCAACGTCAAATGCGCCGCGGGCTCCTTCAGCTACGCCGGCAACTTTTCCTGCCCGCTCGATGGCGACCAGGTCTTCGATGGCTACCCGATATCGAGCAGGCATGCATCGTCGCTGTTTCTCGATACCAAGGAACTGGCGACCGTAAGGGAAGGCATGCTGTCGAGCGACTTCGAAGTGGACGGCGTGCATATACCAGCCGGAACGCAGCTGACCGCGTTGTACGATGGTCAATATATCAGTGCGAAAGACCTGCGCGCGGGCAACATGGATGACGATCAGTTCGTCAAGTTCGAGCTGCCTGATGCCGCACGACTTACGATCGCGGGTGCCCAGCTTGGCGGGGGCTACATTGGTCTCTATTTCTACAACCATTCGATCAAAGCGCACACGGTCGATGTTAACGACGACAGAGAGGACGGAGTCCACGATGGACGTTTCGATCTGGCGACGCGCACGTGGTGCTGGGACAAGGCTTGCGGGGAATAGCCTCCGTCTGGTCGGTCATAGCTTGCTGTGTTCGACCTGGCGTTCGCGATGCATCAGCGTCCATTCGGCGTGTTCGGTCAGGGCCGCATCGCCAAGCGCGAACAGGATATCGCGCTGTTTGACCGGATCCTGCGTGCGGTCCAGCGCTGAGCGCGCGCCGGTGAAGATGCGCTGCATGAAACGGTACTGGCGGATCAGTTCCTTGTCGGCCTTGCGGTAGGCATAGGCTTCGCGAACGGCGGCGATGATCGATAGCGCCGCCATGATCAGTACCAGGATGGCCTTGGTGTCCTGCGATAGCCGGAGCGCGAACACCGCAAGGAAGACACTGATGGCAATGCCGCTCCACAGGCTGATGGCCCCGATCGTTTCGGTGAGATGGTGCAGGCCGGTGCGCTCGCGGGTCTTGCATTCGAAATAATGGAGCTGGCCCGATTTCCCGGACTCGCCCACCCATTCAGCGATGACGGCCGCCAATGCATCGGGCGCCGTCCCGGCCTGCGGATGCAGGCTGGCGGCACGCATGACGTTGCGGATCCAGCCCAGTTCGATGTTCTGCTTCTGCAGGAAGTTGTCGTGGGCGAATTCATGGTCGTCCGTGGAGGTGATGCCCGCGCGCCGCCAATAGCACTGGATACGCAGACCTTCCGCCAGGGCGCGGTAGTCAAGGTACTTTCGATGCCAGCCGCGACGCCGGGCAAGGATGGCGACAAAGGCACCGGTCGCGAACAGCAGAAGAAATACGTAGATCAGGAAGTTCTGGTCGCTCATATGCGCGTAAAAGGTAAAAGCCATGCCCATCAGGGCGGCCACCACACAAGTCATCCGCAGGGCCAGCAGCACCCTCTTCTGAAAATGGAGGGCCAGCCAGTCGGCCGCGCGGAACAAGCCCTCGGTGGGCGGCACGATCGCCGCCGACACTTCCTCTCTACCGGACGAAACTTCGATATCGGCCATGTACTTGGCGCGATCGCGATTGAATTCGGCCATGTGGGAAAACATCTGGCGGAATTCCGCCGGCATCCCGCCTTCGGCCGGAACCGCGGACTCGGCACTGCGCCACAAGGTCTGCAACGGAAGCAGGCCCGCGGCCACGCTGCCGCCGTCGTCATCGCGCGAACAGACGATGTGGTAGATCAGCCGTTCGTCGCCTTCGCCCAGCACATGGCGCGCCTCGCGATGCCGCTCGATCAGGCCGGGACGCGCGCCGGTCAGGTGGTACCGGACGATCTGCGAGGTGCCGCCCAGCCGATCGGCATCCTTGCCATCCCAGATGGCCAGCAGGATATGGCAATGGCTGGCGATATAGACGCCCGACTTGGCGTATTGACTGTCGCGTGCCAGGCCCTTCAGGCCGATCGCCACGCGCGAATGTTCGTGCGGCGGCGGCAATCGCACGATCTCGGCCTTGTCAGTCAGTTCGTCGAAACTCGCACGGACCGCCGGATCGGCGAAGTCCTCGACATACAGCTCCCGGGGCAATGGCAGCGGCGCGATAAGTCCGGCACCCACAGCGATGGCTTCGTGGGCGACCATCTGATCGCCCCCTTCGGCAAGCGCCGAGAGCACGACGAGGGGCAGCTCGGGGAATTCCTCTTTCAACTGGTCGAAGAAAGCCCGCACGCGTCGACGGACAGGTTCGATCTCCTCGGCGAGGATATTGCGGTGACTGGTCACCCCGATGACCAGCGGTACGACGGAAGATTTCGACATAGGGTTGCGCCTGCCTTCGTGATCCCGGTGACTACTTGTTCTTGATCGACGCGTTGGTCGTGACACCCGATGGCGGGAAGGCTTCCTTGTGGGATTGGACCGGCATACCTTCGATCATGGCGTTCAACCGGTAATACCAGAGGCCGACCGTCGTTTCGCCGTCGTTGAGGTCGTCGACCAGGATTTCCCTGCCGTTGCGACTCCGGCGAATATGGCTGAACACTTCCTTGGGCGGCGGCGTGCCCACCCATTCGAAGCCGGGTGCCTTAGGGTCGTCGATCGCATTGAACGTGCCTCTGCCGGCGTTTCCCGACAGCCGCCACCTGACCGCCTGCGTATCGGGATGCCGTTCGATCCAGTTGGTTTCGTCCTGGTCGTCGATATCCAGGAATGGCGGCTTGGACTCGTCATTGAGCGTGACATCGAGGGTCACTCCGTGATCGCCGCCGTGCGGCCCGGGGTTCGTGGTAATCACCGCGTTGATGGTGATATCCATGCTGATCTTGACCTTCTTTTTCATGACCGGCTCCTGTTATGGGGAGGTTTGCCTTGCCTGCCTGTCCTTACTCATCGGCGTCCGGGCCGTCGGTCGCCAGCATCTTCTGCTGGAAAGCCGTATTGATCGGGTAGTCGATCCGCTCGCCTTTGAGCACGTTCAGCAGTGCCACATCGCGATAACCACCGGCCCAAACCTTCTGGATGACTGGCCGCGCCTCGGCGCCCCTGTCGAGCGCTAGCAGCGCCTCGATCTCGAGCGCCAGCAGGCGTGGATCGTCACCTCCGCTCTTTACCGCCCGTGTCGCGGTCAATGCGTCGTCGCGCAAGGTCCCCGCGACTTTTCCGTCGGCGACCAGTGCGGCGAGCAGCAACTTCGCCCCGGTTGCCGCCAATAGCAGCACGCGATCGTCGGGTTGCTGCAGGAGCAAGGGATCGAGGACGTGCAGCGCGCCGGTGACCTGCTCGCGGGCATCCTCGACCCGACCGGCGGCACGTGATTGCTCTGCCTGCTCGATCCGCGCCTCGGCCAGTTCACGTTGCCAGCTGCTATTGGCTGGATCCTGCCGGGTCAGCGCGTCGAGGATCGTCAACGCCCGCGTCGTCAGTGCGCCGGCGGCGTCAAGTTCGCCGCGCCCGCGACGCAGACGACTCAGTTGCGTCCCGTACAAGGCCACGTCTTCCTGGAAGCCGGGATTGCCCGGATCCGCGGTCATCAGTTGGGTCGCGGTGTCGACCGCCCATTGCAGGCCAGCCATGCCGGCATCGATATCGCCGGTCAGGGCAACGGTACGCCCCAGGATCGCGCGCGAGGTGAGCATGCTGTCGCGCAGGTTGTTGTCCTTGGGCCTGCGCGCGGACAGCCCCGATTCGATGGCACTGTCGGCGGCATATTCCGCGATGGCTTCGGCAAGGTCGCCGCGCAACAAGGCCATCCTGCCCAGGTTGTTGTGCGCCGAGCCCAGCTCCATTCCCCACTCGGTATTGTCGGGTTGCCGGACGGCCAGGAACTGCATGATCGCCAGCATTTCACGGTATTGCGCCGTGGCCTCTTCCAGCCGGCCACGCGCCTCGAGCACATGACCCATGTTGTTAACGATCGTTTCCCGTTGGAACCGCAACTCCAGGTCGTTCGGTGCATATACCTGGGCCCTTAGCAGGATCGCCTTCGCCGAGACGAACGCCTCTTGCGCGGCATCGAGCTGGCCTTGCCGCCAATGCGTCAGCCCGATGAAAGCCCAGGTCTCAGCGTGAACCAACTGTCGTGCCGTGTTTGTAGCCGTGCCCTCGGCTAGCACGGCGGAGAGCTTCAGGGCAGCCTGGTAGGCCTCCATGGCCGCGGGCAGGCGCCCCTGGTCCAGGCGCACGCTACCGATCTTCTGCAGCGCCCTGGCGCGCTGGATCAGTGCCTCGTCGGTGACATCGGTGGTTGGCAGCGACTGGAAGTAGCGCATAGCGTGATCGTCGACGGCTTCCATGATGTCCAGCCGCGAGACTTCGGCGAGCTTGTCGTTGAGATCGCCCAGCATGAAGCCGATCAGTTCCTCGGCTTGCTTCTGGCGACGCTCGGCCGTGTTGCGCGCGATCATCGCGGTGATGGCGAGCGCGGTCGTTATCGCCATCACCACCACCGCCAACGTGGCCAGCGCCGTCATTCGGCGAATCCTTCGTTGCAGCTCACGCTGCTTCAGGGTATCCAGCCCGATACCGAGCATGCCGGCGATCAGCTTCAACTTCGCGTTGGTCTTGCCATCCTTGCCCGGCCGCACATCGGCGGCGATGGGTTCGGTGCGTTCGTTGCCCAATGCACCATCGGCACCGAGCCGATAGCGCAGCGCAGGGGCGAAGCATTCGTCGGCGGCGCGCCCCGGCAGTTCACTCGCGCCCGGTTCTCCATCGACGATCAGGCAAAAGATGTGCTCGCCGCGACCGAGTCGTTTGAAGGCCAGCACTTCCTCGTTGACCCACCGCGAACTCGCCGCACGTGGCGAACAGATCACGACCAGGTTGGCCGAGTCGGCAAGCGCTTCATTCACCTCGCGACCGAGATCGGTAGCGCTGGCCAGTTCGTCGCGATCGCGAAAGACCGGCGCAAGACGTCGCGGAACCACGCCGGCGGCCGTCGACTGGCCCACCAGGCGTTTCGGCACCGCGTAGGTTTCCAGGGCTTTATGCAGCCAGTTGGCCCAGGACTTGTCCTGGTGGCTATAACTGATGAATGCCCGGTACCGGCATGCCGGAACCTCGGAGATCTGCGTCATGACGAGCCGCGCTCCCACACGAGGTCTTACCTTCCCTTGCAGGGAAGACCTCATACGCCGGGCTGCCAATCAAACGCCCCACTGGACACCAGTGGCCAACGTCCCCTAGCAAAGAAAGCCTAGCACTCGCCGGATGGGAATTTCCTACGACGAAAGACCTATGACTATTGGCGAGTCGACGCAGTGAATTGGTCCGGATTGGCAACCGGCAAGGCGGCTGGGATGGAGGCACCCGGCGCCAATCTCTTGACAGCGCATCGAGGTTATCCCGCAAGTATTTGCTACCGGACAGTCGGCATACCGCTCGATGCGTCAGGCACGAAAAGACTCTACTATCGCTCGCGCTTTCATCTCATAACGCATCGATCATCCACCTGCCGAAGGAACGTTGCATGTCCCGTATGCTACTTGCTGCCGTTTTGCTGTTGTCGGCTTTTTCCGTCCATGCACAGACAGCGGAAGCACCGGTGCTGAAGGCGGGTGACAGCTGGACCTACCGCACCACGACGGAACGCGCGCCCTCGGTATTCGACAAACACGACGAGGACTCGACGATCGATCGTGTCAGTGCGACAACGATTTTCCTCGAGACCAAGCCGACCGGCTCGCCCCTGGTACCGACCGAGGTGTTATTCGGCGCGGACTGGAGTCGCTCACGTGACATCAACGGCAAACAGATGCCGACCAGCCGCCCGTTCGCGTTCCCGCTGGCCGTCGGCAAGAAGTGGGACCTGTCCTTTACCGAAGCCAATCCCAATCCCAAGTATTCCACCGAGACCTACGAGACCCACTACACCGTTGTCGGCTGGGAAGACATCGAGGTACCCGCCGGAAAGTTCAGGGCATTGAAGGTCGAGGCAGAAGGCACCTGGAGTGGCATGACCGCCGCCATCAGCGCCGGCACCGCCATGACCACGAGTACCACGGGTGGAGCGACGGCCACGGCCCAGGCGGTACAGGTCAAGCCCCATGAAGCGTCCGGTCGCCTGTACAGGGCATACTGGTTCGTTCCCGGCGTGAAACGCGCGGTGAAATCGGTTGAAGAGTCCTACACCACCAAGGGCATGCGCTACTCGCGTTACACCACGGAACTGGTGTCGGACAAAGTAGGCAGCTGACGAACTGCCTGCGCTCTGCGTCAGGCCACCGGCATTCGCCGCTCGCCCAGGTCACCGAACAAAAGGATCATTCATCCTTTCGGCACGTTGGTGTCGATCCAGCTTGTAATGAACGTGTCGAGCGCAATGCGTTCCGGTACGTCAATGCCGGCTTCCCTTACGAAGGCAGCGGCAGCCTGAACGAACGCCTGCTTCGACTGGTTGGACGCGCGGCGGGCAGCTGCCTGCCTCTGCCGGAGCTGGACGATATGGCTCGACGGCTGACCTGGCCGGGCGAACTTCTGGTAGCGACGCAATTCATCGGCGGCCAGTTCCGTGTCGAAGGCCGCCTGCCGTATGGCCTCGTAGGTCTTCAACACCTGGATGAGGAAAGTCGCGGCGCTCGTCCGCTCTCCACCCCCATCCGGAACCGCGAGCAAGTCAGCCATCTGCATCGGCAACTGCGCATCCGCGACCAGGGGCGAGGACGCGTCCGGGTGCTCCAGACGATGCAGAAAGCCTGCGTGGAGAAAGGGCTTCTTCATCGTTAGCGGAACCTGAGCTTGAATGCGCAGACGATACGTTCTTTGCCGTGCGGGCACCAGAACCATGACTTCAGGGTTTGCTTTGCGCGACAGAGGCTGTCCGTCTTACAGCTAAGCCCTTTTTCGCGTCCCACCGACAAGAGGATCACTTTTTTCCATATCGACCTTTCGTTTCCTGGCCTTGCTTGCCCGTACTTCATAGATGGCCGAAAGCTCGTTGACGGCCCAGCGCTGGATCACATCACGGATCAGCGGCTGATAGCCGATGCCGTGATGTTCTGCGATCTCTTTCATCTGGGAGATGAGTTCAACCGGCAGCCGGATCGAAATGGGATGCATATTCAGGCCAGCTGCCTGGTCGACCGCAGCGGCTTCTTCCTGAGTAACGACCTTGGCAGTCGCTTTGTTCAGGCCTAGGTGTCCACTCTCCCGGTTCTCGGCTGATCCCGGAATCTTGTTGACCATGCTCTTTACTCCTCTTGCGGCCAGCACGCCGGCAGGCCAGCCAGCTCACGGTACAAACTGAGATGCTTATCGCTGCCTGGCTCGAAGGCGGTCTTCACCTGAATGTCGGCGCCTCGACGAACGAAGCAGACCTTCAGGATTCTGTTTCGATTGGTAACGGATATGAACCCGTGGGTAGGCGGATCGGTCCTGTGATCTTCACCCGTATCGATAAGGTAAACACCCGCCCCGTTCGCGAAGCACTGGGTAACTTCAATGGGTGCCACATCGTGCTTGTCGCGAAGTTTTTCGAAGACATCCTTCGATATCTCGATCATGCGGGCAGCCTCCGTGCTACCTCTCTATTGTATATACATAATTTTCCGATAGCAAGGCAGATTTAGCGATCTCGTATACACACATACCCTTACTCATCGGCTGGGTATCTGCCGGGCAAGAAAAAGCCCCGCGATGCGGGGCCTTTCTTAAGTTACGTAGCGCCGAACGCTCAGGCGAACGGGTCGTCCAGCACAATCGTATCGTCCCGATCCGCGCCGGTGGCGACGATGGCCAG
>DASYLE010000086.1:0-107417 GCA_036009745.1 Luteibacter sp.
AGTTTCGAACGCCTTCACGGCATCGGAGGGCTTGTCGTTGTAGACGAGCGCCCAGCCGCCACGCACGATGCCTTCCAGATCGCCCTTGTGACCGTCGATGCGGTCGCGCAGGTAGGTGGACCAGTCGTACGGCGTAATGCCGTTCAGCGTGGAAACCACTTCCTCGAAGGTGTACGGGTTGACCTTCCAGTCACCGTCCTTCATGCCGAAGAAGGCCTTGGCGAAGTCATCGAGCGAGCGCTTGTTCTTGGTCAGCTCACGCAACCGGGTGTCGACATCGAGCCAGACCATCTGGCCACCCGAATAGTAGTCCTCGCTCATCTGGTAGTTGCGATACGAGAGCGGACGGCGCTGGGCGATGGTCGGATCGTTGGTGGTGTCCTGGATGTTGCGCCAGGAAAGACCCGGACGGCCCTTGTCGTACGTGGCGGCGACGAAGGCGAGCACGTCGCGTGCCTGGTCCTGTGAGACGAGGCCCGAACGCGCGGCGATCACGTTGCCCCAGAACTGGGTCTGGCCTTCGTAGACCCACAGCAGGCTGTCGCCCATCGGCACGTTGAAGTTCGGCGTGGCGAGGTCGGCACCGCGACGGTACTTGCCGTCCCAGGAATGGTTGTATTCGTGCGAGAGCAGGTCGCGGCCGACCCAGCTCTTCTCCCATTCGGTGAAGTAGTTCGGCTGCGCGCTGTTCTCGCTGGAGCGATGGTGCTCCAGGCCGATGCCGCCGAGCTTCTCGCTGAGGGCGAGCAGGAAGTCGTAGTGGTTGTAGTGGCGCGCACCGTAGAGCTTGTCCATCTGCTGGACGAGCTTGCGATGGATTTCCAGCGCTTCGGGCTTGATCTCCAGCGACTTGGCATCGTCGGCGACGATGTTCAGGTGCACCGGCGAGCGGCCGTTCGGATCGAGGTCGACGCGCTTGAAGTACTTGCCGGCGAACACCGGCGAATCGACGAGGTCGTCGTAATTGATCGTCTTGAAGGTGACCGTGGAACCGCTCTGGCTGGCGACGTCGAGCGCGCTGCCGAACTGGAAGCCTTCCGGTAGCTTCAACGTGGCGTCGACCTGGATCTGCCTGGCGAAATGACCGGCCGGATACAGGCTGACCTGGTTCCACTGCACGTTGACGATTTCCGGCGTCATCACCACGCGGCCCTGGCGGGTGCTCTGCGGGGTCAGGGTCTGGAACTCGACGTCGACCGAGGTGGCACCGGCCGGCACATCGACGTTGAAGGCGAAGACGTCGAACTGGTCGCGCTTCCATTCCAGTCGCTTGCCGTTGGCGGTAACGACGAGACCGGCGAACTGGTCGATCGGGCCCGTCGGCGAATGGTTGCCCGGGATCCACTGGGGGAACAGCAGGGTCAGCGGGCCTTCCTTCGCCGGGATGTTTTCCTTCACGCGCAGGATGCGGTGGTCCAGATCGGTGGCATCGACGCTGAGTTTCAGCGTGCCGTCGTACGGCGTGTCCTGCGGTGGGGCGACATCGGCGTACGCGGACAGCGCGCCGAAACCGGCTGCTGCGGCGAGCAGCGCGGTGGCAAGGGTGGTGGCTTTCACTCGGTTCTCCCAGGCATGCGTGGATGCTCCGCCATGACCGGGCGCGAGCGACGTTTTGGAACGTGACAAACGCCGATCCTAGCTTTCCCGGGCTACGCGCCCCCATGCCATTGGTCATGCGGCACGATTAGCTTGTCCTCGCCGGAAAAGGTGATAAATTAACCGGCTGCCATCGGCGAATGATTCGCCATGGAATGGATGATTTACCCACAAGGATCTTCAGGATGAAAAAGCTCGCCCTCGCAGCCATCGTGGCTGCCACTTCGATTTCCGCCTCGCTCGCCGCCCAGGCGCAAGGCCAGTTCTTCGTCAACGGCAACGCCGGCCAGTCCAGCTACCGTCTCGGTGCGCTCGAGCACAAGAGCAGCGAAGCCTATGCAATCAATGCCGGTTATCGCTGGGCGATCACCCCGGTGTTCGACCTCGGCCTGGAAGGCGGCTACACCACGCTGGGCCATGGCAGCGCCGACGGCGCGTTCGGCGGCACATTGGGAACCACTCGCCTGAAGGTTCGCGGCTGGACGCTCGGCGGCAACGCGAAGTTCAATATCGGCGAACAGTTCTATACGACCGCACGCTTCGGCAATTTCCATTCCCGTACCGGGCTGACGGCTGTAGCGTTCGACAACAAGGTCGCGCTCGGCTCGAGCGACAACGGCTGGTACGGCGGCATCGGCGCCGGCTACAACCTGCTGCCGAACCTCAGCGTCGGCGTCGCCTATGACACCTACCACAGCCACGCCCGCGTGCTCGGCGACGGCTACATCACCACGGGCGTGTACTCGGCCAACGCCGAATTCCGCTTCTGAGCCATCGCACCCGACCTGCCGCCGCGGACACCGCAATATATTGCGGTGTCCGTCGCATTGTCTTATGACCTAAGATGCGCCGCCCGCGGATGCGGGAGCTCCTGGCATTGGAGCCAGGGGTAGGACACAGGAAGGGGAATCATGAAGAAGATCTTGTTCAGCGCGGCCATCGCCGCGTCGCTTTCGTGCGCGTCGCTGGCAGCCCAGGCAGCGGATAACGCCGGCCTTTTCGTCAGTGGCCAGGTCGGGCAGGCGCACTACGATATCGGCGGCGGATTCGGCGATCACGGCACCACCTACGGTGGCACGATCGGTTACCGCTGGGCCGTGGAGCCGCCGTTCTATTTTGGTCTCGAGACAGGCTTTGTCGACCTCGGCAAGCTCAGCCAGACCAGCTACCCCTACGGCAGTCAGGCTTACCCCGAGAAGGACAAGCTGCGCGCGCAGGCGGTCATCCTGGGCGTCAACGGCCGCTGGGCACTTGCCAGCCAGTGGTATATCACTGCCAGGGCCGGCACCATGCATTCGCATTCCGAATACAAGGCTGACGTGACCTACCCTGGCGGTGAAGCGCGTGATCGCTTCACGTCGGACGACAACGGTCTCTATGCCGGCGTCGGCGTGGGTTACGACATCACCCGCAAGTTCAGCCTCGGCCTTACCTACGACTACTACTCGCTGAAAGCCGACAAGATCATCGACGGCAATACCAGCGTCTCCGTGCTCTCGGTAGCGGCCGAAGTCCGCTTCTGATCGGCGATACCTGCGGCGGTCGTTACCGGCCGCCGCAACTCAGTCGCGTCAAAGGGCCATATAAGGTCTTTACACATAGATCCATTGCGCCATAATCCGGGCTGCCGAGAATGGACCCATCGCGATCCCGCGATGCCATCCGGACACTGCTCATGAATACCCGCGCCTACCTTCTTTCCCTCGCGCTGCTCGGCGGCGGTGTCGCCGTGGATACCCAGGCGCAAGAGCACGCCCATGCCATGCCGATGACTGCCGCCGGCACCCAGGTCGCCGCGCCCAAACTGCAGGCCGCAATGCGCCAGCTGTGGCAAGGGCATGTCACGCATACGCGCGAATACGCCATGGCCGTCCATGACGGCGACCAGGCAAAAGCCACGGCGGCCGCCGATGCGGTGCTCGCCAATGCGAAACAGCTCGCCGGTGCGGTCGGCGGCTTTTACGGCAAGGCCGCCGGCGACCAGATGCTGACCTTGCTGGGCGGGCATTGGGCTGGCGTGAAAGCACTGACCGATGCGGTGTACGCCGGGGACCGCGCTGCGCAGAACAAAGCCATGGCTGATCTCACCAACAATGGCCATGAGATTGCCAAATTCCTCGCGGGCGCCAATCCCAACCTGCCCGAAAGCACAGTGTTCAACCTGCTCGCGGCGCACGTCGGCCACCACTCCTCGCAGATCCAGCAGATCATGGCTGGCGATACCAGGGGCGAACAGGCGACATGGACAGCCATGCAGAGACATATGGACGTCCTCGCCGATGCCCTGGCCGGCGGTATCGCCAAACAATTTCCCGACAAGGCGAGCTGAATGACGGATGCGCTCAGGTTGCCAGGCGCTACCCAACAACGGTTGCTGCGCCAGCTGCTGATGGCGCACGACGGCGCCACGGTGGAGACGCTGTGCGAGTGCCTGCGCATCAGCCATAACGCCGTGCGCCAGCACCTGAGCGCCTTGATCGGCCGGGACTGCGTCGAACGGACGCAGTCCCGGCCCACTGGCGGCCGACCGCAGGCGCGCTTTCGCCTGACAGAGAACGGGCGCGCGCTGTTCCCGCGCAACTACGGCGCGATTTCCGGCGCCCTGCTTGACCAACTACGGCAACGCATGAGCGAAGCCGAACTCGGCGAGTTCCTGCATGACCTCGGCAAGGGGCTCGGCGAACGCGAAACACCGCCGCCGGTCAGCGCAAGCAACGATGAGGTCGTTCGCGAACTGGCACAACGCCTCGACACGCTGGGCTATGAAGCGGTGCCAGCACGACACGGCGAGGAGTGGCAGGTCGAGGCGTTCAACTGCGTGTTCCACGCGCTGGCCCGGGAACATCCACAAGTGTGCAAGTTCGACCTTGCCTTCATGGAAGCGGCCACCGGACGACGCATCCATCATATGGAATGCATCGTGCGCGGTGGCCATGTCTGTCGTTTCCGCGTCGGCGAATCGCCCGACAAGGATGTTTAGTCGCCGCGCCCCAGCTTGCTGTGGCGGATGCCGTAGGCGAAGTAGACGATAAGGCCGAGCGCCATCCAGATCGCGAAGCGTTCGAAGGTGATCCACGGCAGGCCGTAAATCAGCACGCAGGAGAACACGATGCCAAGCGGCGCGGTGAACCAGACCGCCGGCGTGCGGAAGTTGCGCTGCAGTTCCGGCTTGCGCACGCGCAGGACCATCACCGAGGCGCAGATCAGGATGAAGGCGCTCAGCGTGCCGATATTGACCAGTTCGGCCACTTCGCCGATCGGCAGCAGGCCGGCGACGATGGCGGTGAACACGCCGAGGATCATCGTCGGACGTGCTGGCGTGCCATAGCGCGGATGCACCTTGGCGAACCATGCCGGAAGCAGGCCATCGCGCGCCAACGCGAACCAGATACGGGCCGCGCCGAGCATGAAGGCGAAAAGTACGCTGATCACGCCGACGACGGCGGCAAAGGCGATCACCACGCTCAACCAGTGCAGGCCGATCGCCTGGAAGGCGTCGGAGACCGAGGCCTCGCCGGACAGCTGCGAGTAGTGGACGACACCGGTCAGTACCAGCGACACGGCGATATACAGCACCATGGCCACTGCCAGCGAAAGCAGTACCGCGCGCGGCAGGTCGCGCTGTGGGTTCTTTGCTTCCTCGGCGGCCGTGGTCAGGGTGTCGTAACCGAACACCGCGAAGAACACCACGCTGGCACCGGTCAGCACACCTTGCCAGCCGAAGTGGCCGACGCCCTTGGCATCGACGATGCGCTCCGGCACGAAGGGATGCCAGTTTGCGGTATCGATGTAGAACGCGCCGACGCCGATCACCAGCAGCACGCCAATCACCTTGATCGCCACGATCACGGTATTGAAACGCGCGCCCCACTCGGTGCGCATGGTCAGCAGGATAGCCACCAGCAGCGAGATGCCCGCGGCGATGACATTGAAACGATGCGCGTCACTGGGGCCGGCGATGGGTTCGCCACTGTGCATGCCCACCACGGCCAGGCCCTGCTGCCAGTAGTAGTGCATCGTTTCGGCGCTCATGCTCTTTTGCGCCCATTCCGGCAGGTGGATGCCGGCCGAGCCGAGCAGGACCTGCACGTAGCCGGACCAGCCAATCGCGACCACCGCGACCACCAGCGCATATTCGAGCAAAAGGTCCCAGCCGATGATCCAGGCCGCACCCTCGCCAAGCACCGCGTATCCATACGTATAGGCGCTACCGGTGACCGGGATCAGGCCGGCGAACTCGGCATAACACAGGGCCGCGCAGGCGCTGCCCAGACCGGCGATGATGAAACTGAGGGCGACGCCCGGGCCGGCATTCATTGCCGCCTGCTGGCCGGCGAGGACGAAGATACCTACGCCGATAATCCCGCCGATACCGATCGCGGTGAGTTGCCACAGACCCAGCACACGGCGGAAATCGCGCCGCGCGCCGACTTCGGCCTGCAGTTGTTCGACGGACTTATGACGCAGGAAACTCGCAAGAACACTCATCAACGGCCGCTCCTTGGGCAATAGCCACCGATGATAACGAATTAGCGGGCCTGCAAGGCCCTCCGGCCGACCGCCGGATCGTCGGTAAAGAACGCGTCGATACCTGTCGCGATATATGTTCGGATTTCTTCTATTGACCCGGCCTCGTTGCGCGCCGCATCGCCGTCCTTATTACGGAAATTGGTGGCGAGAAAATGGTTCTCCGGCCGGAAGGTCCACGGATGCAGTTCCAGGCCGACGGCGTGCGCATCACGGACCAGTGCCGAGGGCGGGCCCAGGCTGCCGTCGGCTTTCAATGGGATCACGCTGCGGATCGATGGGCCGATAGCGTCGGCATAGCTGGCGATCTCCTTCAGGCCGGCCGGCGTCATCATCGCGCCGTAGGACAAACCGCGGTCATCGAATGGACGCTCGCCGTCGCTACCCATCAACTGCAGCAGGCGAACATTCGGGTACGCCTTGCCCATGGTCTTGCGCAGGTAACGCAGGTTGCCGACCTCGAAGGACTGGATCTCGACGGGCGCGGTATGTGTATAGGTGTGCGCGCGAAGCGTGGCCAGCACCTTGTCCTCCATCGGCAGGCCGATGCCGCGGAAGTACGTCGAGTGCTTGATCTCCGGAATGATCCCGATCGGGCGGGCATGCGCCGCGGACTCCGCCGCGACAAAATCGATGATCTCATCGAAGCTCACGACCTGGAACTCGCCGTCGAAACGCTTGCTGCCCGGGCGGATATCCGGAAGCCGTTCGTGCGCCCGCAGCGTCTTCAGCTCGGCGAGGGTGAAATCCTCGGTGAACCAGCCGGTGACGCGCTCGGTATCGACGGTCTTCGTCGTGCGACGGGAAGCGAATTCCGTGTGCGCGGCCACATCCGTCGTGCCCGAGATCTCGTTCTCGTGACGGGCGACGAGCACGCCGTCCTTTGTCGAAACCAGGTCCGGTTCGACGTAGTCGGCACCGTCCTCGATCGCCTTCGCGTATGAGGCCAGGGTGTGCTCGGGACGGAGCGCACTGGCACCTCGGTGCCCTATGACCAACACCTTTTTTGCCAGCGGTGTTTCAGCGTGCAGCGACATGGCAACCATTCCCGCACCCATGAGCAAGATGCCGAAGCATAGACGAATCAATGGAGATCTCCCGAAACCGTGCCCGGATACTAGCCACGTTTTTTGACAGGCGTGCGGTCCCGCGTGAGGACGACAGCGGAAGCAAGGAGGGCCTACATATAAGGCGGCTTCGGAGAGGCAAGGTCACCGTTGCGGCGAGCCCGGCGCACCGACTTCCACCCGCCGGGGACCGCTAAACCAAGGAGGAGGCTTATGGATATTGGGAATATGAAAGTGACACGGCGCCGGGCAATCGGCATGGCCATGGCCGCCGGGGGCGGCGCCATCGTGGGCAGCAGCCAGGCATTCGCCCAGGTATTGCCGACCACGCCCGAGGAAATCGCGGGCCCGTTCTACCCCATCATCAGGCCGCTGGACGAGGACTGGGATCTCACCCGGGTGCGCGGCCGCGACGGCGTGGCCCGTGGGCAGGTCTTCCACCTGGTGGGCCGCGTGCTCGACAGCAAGGGGTTGCCTGTCAAGCGGGCGCGCATCGAGATGTGGCAGGCCAATACCCATGGAAGGTACGACCACGCGAGCGACCCCAATGTCGCGGCGCCGCTGGACCCCTATTTTCAGGGATACGCCGTCGAATTCACCGACGACTACGGGCGTTACCACTTCAAGACGGTCAAGCCGGGAGCGTATCCGGCGACGCCGACATGGACGCGCACGCCACATATCCACTTCGATATCCGCGGCAAACACGATCGTCTCATCACGCAGCTTTACTTCACCGGCGAGCCTTTGAACGCCAGCGATCAACTTTTCCAGGCCCTCGGTAAGGAACGGGACAGCGTGCTGGTACAGCTGGCGCCATCGCCCGACGTCGAGCCGGGAAGCCTGCTCGGCACCTGGAACGTCGTATTGAACAAGGGCTGATATTCCAGGGCGCGGAGGCTGGCCACCTCCGCGTCCCATGGGATCTACCGTTCAAGCAAGGTAGCGTAGGCCGGTCTTTGCACGGGAATACCATCCGTATTGCAACTACCGAGCCTGCACAGTTCGGTACGGATCGTCGGCGTGTGCTGGGCGATGATATGAAATATCGTGTTCTGCTCCAGCTCGCCATGGAAGGCCGATGCACCGGGGCCATGGGCGAAAATCGCCACGTCTTCGCCGCCGTGCGTCTCGCTTTTCAACGGCACGATCGATTCCTGCATGTAGTCCGGACCTGCCGTGTTTACCTTGCCCAGATCCGGGCGCCCTTTGGCGATGCCCATGTAGGTATTCGGCACATGCGGAAAGCGCTTGCTGCCTTCCGGCTGCATGTCGCTGGCACCCGTGTACCCAGGGCCATTGGCGAAACCGAGGGTGGTGTACGGCTGGCCGGTGGCGTCGCGGGCAAGACCGTTCCCACCTTCTTCGTCATAGCTGTCGGTCACGCCGCGGACCAGGCCAAGCATCGGGTTGCCACGCGCCGGGTAGCCGGCAAAGCTCATCGTATGGCTGTGGTCGGCGGTGACCACGATCAAGGTGTCGTTCGCATCGGTGGCATCCAGCGCCGCCTGCACGGCATCGGCGAAGGCGATCGTTTCATCCAGGGCGCGATACGCATTGCCGGCATGCAGTGCATGGTCGATGCGACCACCCTCGACCATCAGGAAGAACCCTTTCGGGTTTCTCTTCAGTACGGCGATGGCCGCTTTCGTCATCTCGGCGAGGCTGGGCTCACCGGCCTTGTCCTTCGCGCGGTCGACTTCGTAGTTCATGTGCGATGGTTCGAACAGGCCGAGGACGTTCGAGACCTTCGCCGTGTCCAGGGCTTTCAACTGGGCGGCGTTCCACACGTAGGCACCCTCCGGGTGCTTCGCCTTCCATTCGGCGACCAGGTCGCGCCCGTCGAGGCGCTGCCCGCTTTTATCGGCATATTCGGGATCGTCCTGGCCGGCCTTCATGAACTCGGTGCGACCGCCACCCATCGCCACCGTCAGTCCTTGCGGCAAGGGAAAGTCGACCAGTTGCGCGGCGAAGTCCTTGCAGCCCTGCGCACGCGCCGCTTCCGTCATCGCCGCGTCGACTTCCCAGTTTCGCTCCGGCAAATGGCCATAGGTGGCCGCCGGCGTGGCATGGGTGATGCGCGTGGTGGTGACCGCGCCGGTGGCCATGCCGGCGGCCGCCGCCAGCTCCAGCGTGCTCACCAGTTCCTGTCCCTTCGTCGCTGCGCAATCCTGCCGGTTCGGCAACTGCGACACGCCGATATAGCCCGCACGGGTCTTCACTCCGGACATGATCGCGGTCATCGTCCCGGCCGAATCCGGCGTCTGCTGGTCGGTTTCGTATGTGCGACTGAGCGCGCTATACGGGAATGTCTCGAAGCTCAGCCGGTAGCTCTCGCCATCGACACCCTTTCGCTGGCCAGCGAGGATATGCGCCGCGGCGATGGTCGGGATGCTCATGCCGTCGCCAAGGAAGACGATCACGTTCTTTGCGTGTTGCTGGCCAGCATTCGCCACGCGCCCGGCCTCGACCGCCTGTGCCGCGCCGTTGCGGAACCACCATTCCGGGGTCTCCTGCCGTGGACGCTGGATCGTCGGCACGTCGATCGCGGCAACGGGCGGCGCGGGTTGCGTCGCGCAGGCGCTGAGCAGGGTAACGGCGGCGGCCAGCAGGCCAGTGCGGGGGAAGGGCATGGTCGGATCGCAAGAAATAGCGAGAGGGTGATAATAGGCGACCCGCCGTCCATGGCAAGCCCTGTCACGCCACGGATGCCGTCATCTGCTACGTTGCGCCCCCTGACTGAACCGAAGCACGGATCGACACATGTCCAAGCCCTCATCGCTCGCCCTGGCCGCGCTGGCTGCAGCCTTGCTTGCCGGCTGCGCCGCAACACCGTCTTCAAGCAAGACGCCGCCCCTGGCCGATGGCGCCCGCGCGGACCTGGCGATCCTGGAGACCACCGATATTCATTCGAATATCCTCAGCTACGACTATTACAAGCAGAAGGATGACCCGACCCTGGGCTTCGAGCGGCTGGCCACGCTGATCCGCCGCGCGCGGGGCGAGTTCCCGAATACCGTGCTGTTCGACAGCGGCGACACCATCCAGGGCACCGTGCTCGCCGATTACCAGGCGCAGGTGCAGCCCGTCCGTTGCGATACCGAACTGGCGATGTACCAGGCGATGGACGCGATCGGCTACGACGGCGGCACCGCGGGCAACCATGAATTCAATTACGGCCTGGCCTATCTTTCCCAGGTCACCGGCACGCCGATGAATGTCGTCGGTGGCACCAGCAAGGCCTGCGCCGGTCCGCATTTCCCGCTGGTGCTGGCGAACGTCTACGGCGGGCGCGACGGCAAGCCGATCTTCAAGCCATGGGCGATCGTGCAGAAGACCGTTACCGCGTACACCGCGGACGGCAGCAAGGTGCAGGTGCCGCTGAGGATCGGCATCATCGGTTTCACCCCGCCGCCGATCATGGACTGGGACAAGCAGAACCTGGCCGGCAAGGTCACCGTCACCGGCGCGGTCGAGGCGGCGCAGAAGTACCTGCCCGAACTGCGGGCGCAGCACCCCGATGTCATCGTCGCCATCCTGCACGGCGGTCTCAATACCGAGCCGTATACGCCGACCATGGAAAATCCTGGCTGGCATCTGGCCGGTGTGCCCGGCATCGATGCCCTGCTGCTCGGTCATTCGCATACCGAGTTCCCGGGACCGCACTACGAAGGCATGAAGAATGTCGATGCCCAGCGCGGGCTGGTACGCGGCGTACCTGCCGTCATGGGTGGCTTCTTCGGCAAGGACCTCGGCGTGATCAAGCTCGCGCTGACCCGGACCAACGGTCGCTGGGTCGTCGATCCAGGCCAGAGCCGCAGCGAAGTGCGCTCGATCTGCCCGCAGAAGAACCAGTGCGTCGAGCCCGATCCGTCGATCGCGCCGATCGTCGAGAAGGCGCATCAGGCAGCGGTGACCTATGTAAACACGCCGATCGGCGAGACCGACCATCGCATGAGCACCTACTTCGCCGATGTCGGCGACATGTCGGCGCTGGCCGTGGTCAATGCCGCGCAGCGCGACTACGCCCGCGATGAAATCGCCCGCGAGCACCCGGAACTGAAGGATGTACCCGTGCTTTCCGCGGCCGCCGCGTTCCGCACCGGCTTCGGTGGCCCGGAGGATTACACCGACGTGCCGCCCGGACCGATGACCATCCGCAATGCCGCCGACCTGTACTTCTATCCGAACACGCTCGCGGCGGTGAAGATCGACGGCAAGATGCTGCGCGGCTGGCTGGAAACCTCGGCGCAACGCTTCAACCGCATCGACCCGTCCCTGGCCCAGCCGCAGTCGCTGATCGGCAAGCGCCTGCCCGGCTACAACTTCGACCAGATCCAGGGCGATCTCCACTACGTCATCGACATATCGAAACCCGAAGGGCAGCGCATCGTCGACCTGCGCTACAAGGACAAGCCGGTCGCGCCCGACCAGGCCTTCATCGTGGTCACCAACAACTACCGGGCCAGTGGCGGCGGCCATTTCCCCGGCCTGGACGGCAGCAACCTGGTGCTTACCGCGCCGGACGGCAACCGCGAGATCGTGGTCCGCTGGATCGAACAGAAGAAGAAGCTCAAGCGCAGCGATGTCGAGACGACGTCGTGGCGTTTCGCGCGGTTGAACACCCGCGGCCCGGTGACCCTGACCTCGGCGGCGGACAAGTCGGATATCGCCCGCGACACCGGCGTGCCGGTGAAGCAGATCAAGGACAACGGCGACGGCACGGCGGTGTACTCGCTAGACCTTTCGAAATAGGCGCTACGCGACCCAGAGTGGTCGCCACCGGGTCCCTGCCTGCACAGGGACGACGGGTAGGAGGGTTTTCGTCATCCCTACGCAGGCGCACTGCTGTCAGGGGAAAATCTGAGTCACTTGCACAGGCTGCTGTGCCCCGCTGCCTTGTGACCTGAGAGTCCACAGGACGAATCGGAACGGTGCCTTTCAAAGCCCGCGATCATGTGTTCCCGCCTCAAAGGACTCGCGAACAGGGTTCGCTCCCACAGGAGCAGGTTGCAACGACCTTGTGGGAGCGAACCCTGTTCGCGAGTCCCTTGGGGCCAGACCTTTCAATCTGGCCGCCATAGATACACGGCGATCAGCCGGCTCTGGATCCCGGGGCCCCGTTGAGCAGTGAGGTCGGCGGGGACGATCAGGCCGCGTAGCGGGGGAGGCATGGATGCCGACCGTTTGCGAACGGACAGGGATGTTCGTGCGCAAACCCCGGCCCCGCCGGCCGCCCCGCGCAGCGGGCACGCGATCGGGGTGGCCTCTTTGGGTTACTTTTCTGGGCCATTCCAGAAAAGTGACTCGGGCCCCGGCAGGGGGCCGAAACACCGGCGCGATAGGCGCCGACACGATCACCAAACCGCCATCATGGAGCCGCGCTCCTTTCCGCCAAGCCCACATCGGCCCCCTGGATTCCCAGCGCACGCTCATTGCTGTCGTGACTCCAGAATATCCCCGGACAGCTAAAAGTGCGTAGTCAGGGATCCAGTGGCGATGCGACACGGTCTTCGCGAAAACGCCCGTCTGGCGCTTGACACCACCCCGAGCCCGGGCATACCGTCGAGCCCATGTCACCTTCATCCGCCCCCGCCGCGCTTCGCCACCCGGATAACTTCCGGAAGCCTGCGCTCGGCTCGGGTCCGGTGTCCTTTTCCGCCACGACTACCACCACGACGACAACCACCGTCGCTGGACGGGTGCGCGCGCGCGATTGAGTTCCCATCGCTACCGGCCCCGCCCTCGCAAGGGATGGGACCGGCAACGGAACTCGCTCCCTGACGATCACGGGCCTCACCAGGAGGCTGTGTTGTGTCCATCGTCATCGCATCACCGGAACTTGTCCGCGCCGCGCCACGCGCGGCCCCATCGCCACAGGTGCTGCAGGTCGGCGTCGTCGGCCCCGGCAAGGTCGGCTCGGCGCTGATCGCGCAGTTGCTCACCGCCCGGCCCCGCCTGCAGCGCGAACTTGGCCTCGACCTGCGCCTGCGCGCGGTCGCCGACAGCCGGCACATGTGGCTGGACTGCGACGACGAGGCGCTCAACAGCCGCACCCACGGCGCGCAGACCTGGCGGCCGGCCGACCTCGGCCAGTTCGCCGCTTATGTCCGCGGCAATGGCGATGCGCCGGCCCTGCTCGCCGATTGCAGTGCCAGCGATCTGGTCGCCGGCCACTATGCGGACTGGCTTGGCGCGGGCATTCATGTAGTCACCCCGAACAAGCGCGCCGGCAGCGGCGACTGGTCGCGCTGGCGCGACATCCGCAGCGCCGCGCAGCGTGGCCGGGCCCGGTTCCACTACGAAGGCACGGTCGGCGCGGGTCTTCCCGTCGTGCAGACCCTGCGCGACCTGCTCGATACCGGCGACGAACTGATCGCCGTCGAAGGCATGCTGTCCGGCACCCTGGCCTGGCTGTTCAACCGCTACGACGGCTCGCATCCGTTCTCGGAACTGGTCCGCGAGGCGCATACGCGCGGCTATACCGAGCCGGATCCGCGTGACGACCTGTCCGGCATCGACGTCGCGCGCAAGCTGGTGATCCTCGCCCGCGAGGCCGGCCGGCCGCTGTCCCTGGAGGACGTGACGGTCGAAAGCCTGGTCCCGGCGGAACTCGCCGGACTCGCGGCAGAGGATGTCCTTGCCGCCCTGCCAGCCATGGACGGGCCGATGGCGGCACGTCTGGCCCAGGCCCGGGCCGAGGGCGCGGTGTTGCGCCATGTGGCACGGCTCGACCGCGACGGCAAGGCTACCGTCGGCGTCTGTCTTTTATCCGGCTCGCATGCGTTCGCGCATACCCGTCTGACGGATAATATCGTCCAGTTCAGCACCCGGCGGTACCGCGACAATCCGCTCATCGTGCAAGGTCCCGGCGCCGGCCCCGACGTGACCGCCGCCGGCGTGTTCACCGATTTACTGCGCGTGGCCAGCGCGATGGGAGCCATGCGATGCGCATGCTGAAGACACATCCGGTTGCCGGTCATGCGATGAGCGCCAGCGCATTGGCCAGCGCCAGTGTCGGCAATATCGGCGTCGGTTTCGACATCCTCGGCCATACCTTCGCCGGTGCCGGCGACCGCGCCGATGTGCGACGCATCGAGGAACCGGTCGTCCGTATCGCATCGATCGACGGTGTGGTGTCCGGCCTGCCCATGGAGGCGACGGCGAATACCGCCGGCGAGGCCCTGCTCGCCCTGCGCAAATCCCTCGACCTGCCTTACGGTTTCGAACTGCGCCTGCACAAGGGCATCGCCTTCGGCTCCGGCATGGGCGGCTCGGCCGCGTCCTGCGTCGCCGCCCTGGTGGCGGCCAATGCCCTGCTCGAACAGCCCCTGTCGCGCGAGGCGCTGTATCCCTTCGCCCTGGCCGGCGAAGCGGTGGCCAGTGGCAGTCCGCACGGCGACAACCTCGGGCCAATGCTGCTCGGTGGCCTCGTGCTCGCCACCCATCGCCGCCTGCTGCGTATTCCCGTGCCGGCCGAATGGCATTGCGCCGTGGTCCATCCACATTACGTGCTGGAAACCCGAACGGCGCGCGAGGCATTGCGTGGCGACTATGCCCTGGGCCAGTTCGTCGCGCAGAGCGCGAACCTCGCCCTGGTCCTGGCAGGCTGCTACCGCGGCGATGCCTCGTTGATTCGCGAAGGCCTCAGCGATGTCCTCGTCGAGCCGCGCCGCGCCCCGCTGATCCCCGGTTTCGCGCGGGTGAAGCAGGCCGCGCTCGACCACGGCGCGATGGGCGCCAGCATCTCCGGCGGCGGTCCCAGTGTCTTCGGCTGGTTCGAAGGACGCGCCGAAGCCGAGGTCGCCGCCGTCGCCATGGCATCCGCCTTCGAGGAGGCTGGATTCGACAGCGACCGCTATGTGTCGCCGATCGACGGCCCGGCCGCGGAACTGCTGGATGCGGAGCCCCAGGCATGAAGTTCGTCAGCACGCGCGGCACGGCCGTGCCGGTCGGTATCGGCACCGCGATCGTCGCGGGGCTCGCTCCCGACGGCGGGCTGTACGTGCCCGCCCGCATGCCGCTGCTGGATCCACGCGATTTCGCGACCGATACGCGTCTGGTCAATACGGCGCGACGCCTGCTCGCGCCGTTCTTCGTCGGCGACGCGCTTGCCGGTGAGCTCGATGCGATCTGCGCCGAAGCCTTCGACATCGAGGCACCGCGCCGCGCCCTGCCCTTCGCCAGCGCGCATGTGCTCGAGCTTTTCCATGGCCCGACCGCTGCATTCAAGGACTATGGCGCGCGATTCCTTGCCGCCTGCATGCGCCGCCTGCGACGCGATGCCGATACGCCGCTGACCATCCTGGTCGCCACCTCGGGCGACACCGGCGCCGCGGTCGGCGCGGCCTTCCACAACGTGCCCGGCATCCGCGTCGCGATCCTCTACCCCGACCGGCGCGTCTCGCCGCGCCAGGCACACCAGCTCGGCAGCTTCGGCGGCAATGTGCAGGCCTTGCGGGTCGCCGGCAGCTTCGACGACTGCCAGCGCATGGTCAAGGCCGCGCTGACCGCCCAAGCCGGCGATACCGACAACCCGGTGAGCTCGGCGAACAGCATCAGCCTCGGTCGCCTGCTGCCGCAGATGGCCTACTACGCGCATGCCGCCCTGCAGGCATGGCGGAACGACGGCACCGCGCTCGATGTGATCGTTCCCACCGGCAACCTCGGCAACGCGGTGGCCTGCCTGTGGGTGCGTGCGCTGGGCTTGCCGATCGGGCGCGTGCTGTTCGCCTGCAATGCCAACCGGACCCTGCCCGCCTTCTTCGCCGGTGGTCCGTATCGCGGCCGCGACGCGATCGCGACCCTGGCCAATGCGATGGATGTCGGCGCGCCGAGCAATTTCGAACGACTGCGCGAATTGTTTCCGGACGATGACGCACTACGCGCCGCGTGCCACGCAGAAAGCGTGGACGATCCGGAGATTCGTGACGTCATCCAGCGTTACGCCAGCAGCGACGGCGAGATCTTCTGCCCGCATACGGCGACCGCGATCCGGGTCATGGAGCGGCGGCTCGCCGATGGCGACGACACTCGCTGGACCATCGTCGCCACCGCGCATGCCGCCAAATTCGACACCATCGTCGAACCGCTGATCGGCCGGACACTGGAGGTTCCGGCGGCCCTGCAGGCCATGCTCGACCGGCCTTCGCGGGCCGAACCGATGGTCGCGCAGGACATGGCCCTGCGCGGCTGGCTGGCCGGATCGACCTGACGCGAACCTTCGCGCGCGTATGGCGTTCGCAAGAATTCGGCCATCTGGCCGTCCAGACGGCTCTGCGTCACGTCTCGGGAAATTAATTTCAGAAAATTGTTGACAAGGTGTTATCGAGGGGCGTACGTTCGATCTCATGTCGCAGCGCAACACATCCAGCCACTTCGCCAAAGTGAACCGTCTAGCGACGGTCGGCGACCTGCTGCGACTTCGTGGCCTACTTCTTCTTGCCCTTGTACTCGTACTCATTACCAGCGGAGGTGCGGGCTGAGGGCATGTGTCCAGGTAAATAAGAAACAAACCTGAAGACTCCCAAAGAACCCCGCACCCGGAAACGGATGCGGGGTTTTTTGTTGCCCGGCCCGCCTCAAGCGGAGCCAGACATGAATCCACCAGCAGACCAGCAGCATGCCAGCGACAGCGTCGAAAGCGACGTAGGCGAGCGCGTGCGTATCTTCGACACCACCTTGCGTGACGGCGAGCAGGCCCCCGGCTTCTCGATGGACCGCCGCGCGAAAATGCGCATGGCCCATGCGCTGGAGGAACTGGGGGTCGACATTATCGAGGCCGGCTTTCCCCAGGCCTCGCCGGATGATTTCGCCGCCGTCGCCGATATCGCCGCTCACCTCGTCAAGCCGACGATCTGCGCGCTGGCCCGCTGCCAGGACGCCGACATCGACAGCGCCGGGCGCGCGCTGGAGAAGGCCAGGCACTCGCGCATCCACCTGTTCCTGTCGACCAGCCCGCTGCACCGCGAGCACAAGCTGGGCAAGAGCAAGGCCGAGGTGATCGATATCGCCGTCGCCGCGATCCACCGGGCCAAGACGCTCTGCCACGAAGTGGAATTCTCGGCCGAGGACGCACTGCGCACCGAGCACGACTACCTGGTCGAGATCTTCAACGCCGCCGTCGAGGCCGGTGCGACCACGCTCAACGCACCCGACACGGTCGGCTACACGACCCCGACCGAGATCACCGAATTGTTCGAGTACCTGCGCAAGAACGTGCGCGGCGCCGAACGCGTGGTTTTCTCGGCGCACTGCCACGACGACCTCGGCCTGGCCGTGGCCAACAGCCTGGCCGCGGTCAGCGGGGGCGCACGGCAGATCGAATGCACCATCAACGGCATCGGCGAGCGCGCCGGCAATGCGGCGCTGGAAGAACTGGTGATGGCGATGCGCACCCGTGCCAACCACTTCGGCACCCGCACCAACATCGTCACCGAGCGCCTGTTCCCGACCTCGCGCCTGCTCGCCAACCTGACCGGCCAGCCGGTGCCGCGCAACAAGGCGATCGTCGGTGATAACGCCTTCGCCCATGAGTCGGGCATCCACCAGCACGGCATGCTCAAGCATCGCGGCACCTACGAAATCATGCGTCCTGAAGATGTCGGCGCCAGCACCTCGCTGGTGCTCGGCAAGCATTCCGGCCGGCATGCGCTGCGCCAGCGCCTGGCCAATCTCGGCTTCGAACTGGACGAGGCGGCGATGGATGACGTCTTCGCCCGCTTCAAGACGCTCGCCGACCGCAAGCGCGAAGTCGTCGACGCCGACCTGCAGGCCCTGGCCGTCGGTCACGATCCGGACACCCTCGGCCCGTGGCATATCGAGCACCTGCATGCGAGTTCGCACGTCGGCGGCAGCGCATCGGTCTCGGTGAAGCTGCGTCACGACGATGGCCGCATCGCCAGCGAGGCGGCCATCGGCGACGGCCCGGTCGAGGCCATGCTGCGCGCGGTCCAGCGCGCCACCGGCGTGCCGGTGGAACTGGCCGACTTCCAGGTCCGTGCGATCAGCGAAGGCGGCGACGCCCAGGGCCACGCCACCCTGACCGCGCGTCACGACGACCACGAATACAAGGGCAGCGGCGTCAGTACCGACATCGTCGAGGCGACCGCCTTCGCCGTGCTCGCCATCGTCAACCGTATCGAACGCCAGGGCGCGCGCAGCGCGCCCATGGCCGCACACCGCTGAGGAGCGAAACCCATGCAAGCCCCGTCACTGATCTGGCACAACGGTCGCATCAAACCCTGGCACGAGGCGACCGTGCACATCGGCGCGCATGCGCTGCACTACGGCTCCTCGGTCTTCGAAGGCGTGCGCGTCTATGCCACGCCGGATGGCCCGCGTTATTTCCGGCTGGAAGAGCACACCACGCGATTGTTCAATTCCGCGCGGGTGTATGACCTCAACCACGGTTTCGACGCCGCCGCGATCAACCGCGCCTGCCGCGAAGTCATCGTCGCCAACGGCCTGCAATCGGCCTATGTGCGCCCGATCGTCTATCGCAGCGGCTTCACCTTCAGCCTGGCGCCGCCGCTGGATACCGCGGTCGATGTCGCCATCATCGCCCTGCCCTGGGGTGCGTACCACGGTGCCGACGCGGTCGAGCAAGGCGTCGATGTCTGCGTGTCGTCGTGGAACCGCGCGGCGCCGAACACCTTTCCCACCGGCGCCAAGGCCGGCGGCAATTACCTCAACAGCCAGCTGATCGCGCGCGAAGCGGCGAACGGCGGTTATGCCGAGGGCATCGCCCTGGGCACCGACGGGCTGCTCAGCGAAGGCGCCGGCGAGAACCTGTTCGTCATTCGCAACGGCCGTATCTACACGCCGCCGTCGGCGGCCAGCATCCTGGCCGGGATCACCCGCGACAGCGTGCTCACCCTGGCCCAGGCGCGTGGCTTTGACGTGATCGAGCAGGCGCTGCCGCGCGAGATGCTGTACTTCGCCGATGAGGTGTTCATGACCGGCACCGCCGCCGAAGTGACCCCGGTGCGTTCGGTGGACCGCAAACCGGTCGGCACCGGCAAGCCCGGGCCCATCACCCGCCAGCTGCAGCAGGATTTCTTCGGCCTGTTCGACGGCCGCACCGAGGATCGCTGGGGCTGGCTGAGTTCCATGGAGCACGCCGCTTACGAAGGCTTCGTGCCGCAGGAGGTGGCCGCATGAGCGCGCGTACCCTGATCGACAAGCTGTGGGATTCGCACCAGGTCTGCGCGGAGACCGCCGCGACGCCCGGCGTGCTCTACGTCGACCTGCATCTGGTCCATGAAGTCACCTCGCCGCAGGCCTTCGACGAACTGCGCTCGCGCGGGCTCGCCGTCCGCCGACGCGATCGCACCCTGGCGACGCTCGACCACTCCACGCCGACCCTGCCCGCCGATGCCGCCGGCAAGCGCCCGTATTACACGCCGGAAGCGGAAAGCCAGGTGGCCAAGCTCGAGGCCAATGTCGCCGAGTTCGGCATCGACCTGCTCGGCTGGGACAGCCCGCATCGTGGCATCGTCCATGTCGCCGGTCCCGAGATCGGCGCCACCCATCCAGGCATGACCATCGTCTGCGGCGACAGCCACACGGCGACGCACGGTGCGTTCGGCGCGCTGGCCTTCGGCATCGGCACGACCGAGGTCGGTCATGTGCTGGCCACACAGTGCCTCTTGCAGCGCAAACCCAAGACACTGGCGATCCATGTCGAAGGCCGCCTGCAACGCGGCGTCACCGCCAAGGACCTGATCCTGCACATCATCGGTCGCATCGGTATCGGCGGTGGCACCGGCCATGTGATCGAGTATCGCGGCGCGACCATCCGCGCGCTGTCGATGGAAGAGCGCATGACCGTCTGCAATATGTCGATCGAGGCGGGCGCCCGCGCTGGCCTGATCGCGCCGGACGATACGACCTTCGCCTGGCTGGAAGGCCGCGAACGCGCGCCGAAGGGCGAGGCCTGGGATAAATCCGTGGCCTACTGGCGCACCCTGGCCAGCGACGAAGGCGCACGCTACGACCAGGAAGTGCATGTCGATGCCGCGGCAATCCAGCCGAGCATCACCTACGGCACGCATCCGGGCATGGTCGTCTCGATCGACGCGCCGGTTCCCGCCGCCGCCGACGCACTGGAGCAGCGCGCGCTCGACTATATGCAGGTCGAGGCCGGCAAGCCGATGACCGGCGCCGCGGTCGACGTGGTCTTTATCGGCAGCTGCACCAATGCACGACTGTCCGACCTGCGTGCCGCGGCCGAGCTCATGCGTGGCCGGCGCATCGCCGATGGCGTGCGCATGCTGGTGGTTCCGGGCTCCGAACAGGTGCGCCGCGATGCCGAGCGCGAAGGCCTGCACCAGGTCTTCCGTGATGCCGGCGCCGAATGGCGCGAGCCGGGCTGCTCGATGTGCATCGCCATGAACGGCGACCTGGCCAAGCCGGGCGAGCTCGTCGTATCCACCAGCAACCGCAACTTCGAAGGCCGCCAGGGCAAGGGCGCACGCACCGTGCTGGCCAGCCCGCTGGTGGCCGCCGCCTCCGCGTTGGCCGGCTGCGTCGCCGATCCGCGCGCCTATCTCGATCAGGAAGTCGCCGCATGAGCCATACCAGCCAACCGCTCACCTACGTGCACTCGCGCACCGCCGTGCTGGCGAACGAGAACATCGACACCGACCGCATCATCCCGGCACGCTTCCTCACCACCACGGAACGCACGGGCCTGGGCAAGCACTGCTTCGAGGACTGGCGTTACCTCGGCGATGGCAGCGACAACCCGGATTTCGCGCTGAACAAGGTGGACGCGAAGGGCTGCCAGATCCTCGTCGCCGGGCATAATTTCGGTTGCGGCTCCTCGCGCGAGCACGCGCCCTGGGCCTTGCTCGACTACGGCATCAAGGCGGTGATCTCCAGCGAGATCGCGGACATCTTCCGTGGCAACTCACTGAAGAACGGCCTGCTCGCCGTCGTCGTCAGCGAACCCGAACACCGCTGGCTGATGGAACACCCCGGCACCGAGCTGCGCATCGATATCGCCGCCGGCACGATCCGCCTGCCCGACGGTGGTGAGATCCGCTTCGAGCTGGACGCCTTCTCGCGGCACTGCCTGCTCAACGGCGTCGACCAGCTCGGCTTCCTGCTGCAGCAGGACGAGGCCATTACCCGTTTCGAAACCCTGGAGAACGCAGCATGAAGGCTTCCATCGTCGTATTGCCGGGTGACGGCATCGGTCCCGAGGTCACCGCCGCCGGTATCGCCGTGCTGGACCATATCGCCGAGCGTTTTGGCCACGAATTCACCTTCAGCGAACACGCCATCGGCGGTGCCGCAATCGACGAGTTCGGCGACCCGTTGCCGCCGTCGACACGTGAAGCCTGCGCGACCGCCGACGCGGTGCTGCTTGGCGCCGTCGGCGGGCCGAAGTGGTCGGACCCCAATGCGCCGGTCCGCCCCGAGCAGGGCCTGCTCGCGCTGCGCAAGCAGCTCGGCGTGTTCGCCAATGTCCGTCCGCTGAAGCTGCATCCACGCAGCGCCGCGCTGTCGCCGCTGAAGGCGGAACGCACCAAGGGCGTCGACCTGGTCTTTATCCGCGAACTGACCGGCGGTATCTACTTCGGCGCAAAGACGCGTACCGCCGACGCCGCCACCGACGAATGCCGCTACACCGTCGTCGAAATCGAGCGGGTGATGCGGCATGCCTTCGAGCTGGCCCGCACGCGACGCAAGCGTGTCACCTCGGTCGACAAGGCCAATGTGCTGGAAACCTCGCGCCTGTGGCGCTCGGTGGCGACGCGGGTTGGCGCCGATTATCCGGACGTGGCACTGGAACACCAGCTGGTCGACTCGATGGCGATGCTGTTGCTGACCCGTCCGGCCGACTACGACGTGATCGTCACCGAGAACATGTTCGGCGACATCCTCACCGACGAGGGTGCGGTACTCGCCGGCTCGCTCGGCCTGTTGCCTTCCGCTTCGCTCGGCGAGACCACGCTCGGCAAGAACAGGGCCGGCCTGTACGAGCCGATCCACGGCTCGGCGCCGGATATCGCCGGGCAGTCGCTGGCCAATCCGCTGGGGACCATCCTCAGCACGGCGATGCTGTTGCGCCATTCGCTGGGGCTGACCGAGGAAGCCGAGCTGATCGAGGCCGCCGTGGACAGTGTGCTCGAGCACGCCAACCTGACCCGCGACCTCGGCGGCACCGCCACCACCCACGAAGTCACCCAGGCCGTACTGGAAGCGTGCCTGTCACGCGCGGAGGCCGCATGAGCAAGTCCATCCCCAGTAAGTCCATTCCCATTGCGTTACGCAGCGATGCGATCAAGACCGGCCCCGATCGGGCCCCAGCGCGCGCCATGTTGCGCGCCACCGGCCTGGACGACGAGGCGATCGCGCGGCCGATGGTCGCTATCGTGCACAGCTGGTCCAACGTCTCGCCGTGCAACCTCAACCTGCGCGAACTGGCCGTGGCCGCGGCCGAAGGCGTGCGCGCCGCCGGCGGCACACCGGTCGAGTTCAACACCATCGCGGTCACCGATGGCATCGCCATGGGCACCTCGGGCATGCGCGCGTCGCTGGTCAGCCGTGAACTGATCGCCGATTCGATCGAACTGGCGGTCGATGGCCATTGCCTCGACGCCATGGTCGTCCTGTGCGGCTGCGACAAGACGATCCCCGCCGCGGCGATGGCGCTTGCGCGCCTGAACATCCCCGGCGTCGCGCTGTACGGCGGCAGCATCGCGCACGGTACGCACAACGGTTGCCCGATCACCGTCCAGGAAGTCTTCGAAGCGGTCGGCGCGTACGGCGCCGGCAAGATCGACGATGCCGAGCTGGAAAGTGTCGAACGCGACGCCTGCCCCGGCGCCGGCGCCTGTGGTGGGCAGTTCACCGCCAATACCATGGCGATGGTGCTGACCACGCTCGGCCTGTCGCCGGTCGGCCTGAACGACGTACCGGCCACCGACAGCGCGAAGGCGGACGCCGCGCGCCGCTGCGGTGAACTGGTGATGGACTGCCTGCGCGAGAAGCGCCTGCCGCGCGATGTGCTGACACCGGCGGCGTTCCGCAATGCCGCGCGCATGGTCGCCGCTACCGCCGGATCGACCAATGCCGTGTTGCACCTGCTCGCCATCGCCCACGAAGCCGAAGTCCCGCTGACGCTGGAGGATTTCGAAGCGGCCTCGGTGCACACCCCGGTGATCGCCAACCTGAAGCCGGCCGGCCGTTATAGCGCGGTGGAACTGACCGCCGCCGGCGGCACCGCGATCGTCGCCGAGGAGCTGCGCAAGGCCGGCATGATCGTCGATACGCCGACGGTCACCGGACGCAGCCTGTTCGCCGAACTGGACGCGGCGCCGCGCGCTACGCCTGGGCAGCAGGTCGTGCACAGCACGGCCGAGCCGATCAAGCCACGCGGTGGTTACGGCATCCTCTACGGCAACCTCGCACCCGAAGGCTGCATCCTCAAGCTGGCCGGTCCCGGGCGCAGCAGCCACGCCGGCCCGGCACGCGTATTCGAGAGCGAGGAAGACGCCTTCCACGCCGTACAGGCCGGCAAGATCCGCGCCGGCGACGTCGTGGTGATCCGCAACGAAGGTCCCGCCGGCGGTCCCGGCATGCGCGAAATGCTCGCCGTCACGGCGGCCCTGGTCGGCCGCGGTCTTGGCAACGACGTCGCCCTGATCACCGACGGCCGCTTCAGCGGTGCCACCCACGGCTTCATGGTCGGCCATATCGCGCCGGAAGCGGCGCGCGGCGGTCCGATCGGCCTGTTGCGCGAAGGCGACGCGATCTTTATCGACGCCACCAGTCGCGAACTGCGCACCGATGCCGACCTGGTCACGCGCCAGCTCAGCTGGAAACCGCAACCGCCGAAGGTGACCCGTGGCGTGCTCGCCAAGTACGCGCGGCTGGTCGGCTCGGCCGCCGAGGGCGCGGTGACCCATGCGCTCGAGGCATACGAAGAACCCGCGACATCGAAGAAAGCATCCACGGAAGACGAAGACTACAGCCAGGCCCTGATCGGCAACTGATCGAACCTACCCAACCGGAGAATATCGTGACCGACACCCAAGCCCCTTCCGCACCCGCGACCATCGCGCCCTTGAAGACCGCCCGTATCGCCGTGCTCGGCTACGGCAGCCAGGGCCGAGCCCATGCGCTGAACCTGAAGGACTCGGGCCTCGACGTCGTCGTCGGCCTGCGCCGCGGCGGTCCCTCGTGGAACCGTGCCTACGTCGACGGCTTCGCCGTTGCCGAACCCGCCGATGCGGTGCGCGGCGCCGACCTGGTCGCCGTGCTGACGCCGGACATGGTGCAGCCGGAGCTGTACCGCGAATCGATCGAGCCGAACATCAAGCCCGGTGCCGCCCTGCTGTTCGCGCACGGCTTCAACGTGCACTTCGGCCAGATCGAGCCGCGCAAGGACATCGACGTGATCCTGGTCGCGCCGAAGGGCCCGGGCGCCCTGGTCCGCCGTGAGTACGAGATCGGCCGCGGCGTGCCCTGCCTGTACGCCGTGCACCAGGACGTCAGCGGCAAGGCCACCGAAAAAGCCACCGCCTATGCAGCTGGTATCGGCGGCGCGCGCGCCATGCTGATCGAAACCGACTTCAAGGAAGAGACCGAGACCGATCTGTTCGGCGAACAGGCCGTGCTCTGCGGCGGCGCCAGCGAACTGGTGCTGAAAGGCTTCGAGACCCTGGTTGAAGCCGGCTATCGCCCGGAAATCGCCTATTACGAAGTGATGCACGAGTTGAAGCTGATCGTCGACCTGTTCTACGAGGGCGGCCTGGCACGCATGCTCGAATTCATTTCCGAGACCGCGCAGTACGGCGACTACACGCGTGGTCCGCGCATCGTCGATGCCGGCACCAAGGAACGCATGAAGGCGGTTCTCACCGAGATCCAGGATGGCACCTTCGCCCGCGAGTGGACGGCTGAGTACAAGGCGGGCCTGCCCAACTACAAGGCCTTCAAGCAAGCCGATCTCGAGCATCCGATCGAGAAGGTCGGCGCCGCACTCCGCGCGAAGATGCCGTGGCTGCAGGCGAACAAGGCTGAAACCCCGGCCACGCCGCCGCTCAAGGCTGTCGGCTGACTGGACCGCGCCGGCCCGCACGCGTGGCCGGCGCGTTGCTTGAGGGAAGCACTGGATCTTCTGTACCAAGCCGCTGGCCGACATCGCCAGCGTCATTCGGGGAAATACACGTGAACGCGCAACTGGATTCCATCGGCGACATTGGTCGCCCCTATGCTCCACCCGTCCATCCGCTGGCCGGCCAGGTCATGACCGGTGCCGATATCGTCGTGCAGGTCCTCGCCGACGAAGGCCTCGCGGTGCTTTTCGGTTATTCCGGTGGCGCGATCCTTCCGGTCTACGACGCCGTGTTTCGTTTCAACGAGGCGCATGCCGGCGCCGACGGTACCGACCCGATGCCGCTTATCGTGCCTGCGAACGAACAGGGCGCGTGCTTCATGGCCGCCGGCTATGCCCGTGCTTCGGGCAAGGTTGGCGTGGCCCTCGTTACCTCCGGTCCTGGCGCGACCAATGCGGTGACACCGGTGCGCGATTCGATGGCCGATTCGATCCCGCTCGTCGTCATCAGCGGGCAAGTGCCCTGCGCCTCCATCGGCACCGATGCCTTCCAGGAGGCTCCGATCAGCACGATCATGGGCGCCTGCGCCAAGCATGTCTTCCTGGTGACCGATGCGTCGACGCTGGAAGCCACGCTGCGCACGGCGTTTCACATCGCACGCAGTGGCCGCCCCGGACCGGTGGTGGTCGATATTCCCAAGGACGTGCAGAACGCGCCACTGGTGTTCCAGGGCGAGCGGCAATTGCCCGTCCGTGGATACCGTATGCGGCTGGAAGCCGTGACCAGCGCCCGGCTGGACAACGCCAGTTGCGCGTCCTTCTTCGACGCGCTCGGCAAGGCCAGGCGACCTTTGATCTACGCCGGTGGCGGGGTCATCTCCGCGGAAGCATCGCAGGCCCTGCGCAAGTTCGCGCATGCCTTCGGCATTCCGGTGACCACCACCCTCATGGGTATTGGGGGATTCGATACGACCGACCCGCTCGCCCTGCACATGCTCGGCATGCACGGGACGGCTTATGCCAATTACGCGATGGACGACTGCGATTTCGTCTTCGCCCTCGGTGCGCGCTTCGACGACCGCGTCGTCGGCGTGCCGGACCAGTTCGCGCCGAAGGCGAGGACGATCGCCCAGATCGATATCGATCCGGCCGAGATCGGCAAGGTGAAGCGCGTCGACTGGCATCATGTCGGCACACTCGACCTGGCCCTCGACCGGTTGCGTCGTTACGGTATCGAGCACGGTTTCGCGCCACTCGACGACGGACGCTACGCCGCATGGCATACGCACATCGCCGACCTGAAGCGGGTGCATGCGCTCGACTACCAGCGCGACGGTGACCTGATCCAGCCGTACGCGGTGATCCAGGCGATCAACCGGATCACCGAAGGCAAGGCGATCATCAGCACCGGCGTCGGCCAGCACCAGATGTGGGCCGCGCAATATTTCGACTTCCGCGAGCCCCGTCGCTGGCTGACCTCCGGCTCGATGGGCACGATGGGTTTCGGCCTGCCCGCGGCGATCGGCGCGCAATTCGCCCGGCGCGACCTTACCGTCATCGACATCGATGGCGATGCCAGCATCCGCATGAATATCGGCGAGATGGAGACCGTGACCACGTACAACCTGCCGGTGAAGATCGTGGTGATGAACAATGCGGGCGACGGCATGGTCCGGCAGTGGCAGAAACTGTTCTTCAAGGGACGGTTTTCCGCGTCGGACAAGAGCCTGCACAAGAAGGACTTCGTCTGCGCGGCGAAGGCGGATGGTTTCGAATGGGCCGAGCGACTCGACGACCCCGCCCGGATCGAGGCGACCATCGCGAGCTTCCTCGCCTTTGACGGGCCGGCCTTCCTCGAGGTGGTGATCGACCCGGACGCCGGCGTCTATCCGATGGTCGGCCCGGGTGCCTGCTATGCACAGATGATCACCGGCGACCACATCGCCAGCCGCAATGAACGCCTGCCCGACGCGACCGAACCGACGGGCATGTTCTGATCATGGAAACCCCGATGCGCCACCTGATTTCCATCCTGCTGCAAAACGAGGCCGGCGCGCTGGCCCGCGTCGCCGGCCTGTTCGCCGCGCGTGGCTACAACATCGAGTCGCTGACCGTCGCCGCCACCCACGATGCCGATGCATCGCGGTTGTCGCTGACGATCTTCGGCGACGATGCCGTCGTTGAGCAGATCATCAAGCAGTCGCGAAAACTGGTCGATGTGCTGGAGATCGTCGAGCTTACGCGGCGGAATCATGTAGAGCGGGAGCTATTGGTGGCGCGGGTGGAAACCGGCAACGAGGACTTACTTGCACTATGCCTCGAACGGCACAGTGCCCGCCTGCTCGACCGCAGTGACGACAGCTTCATCGTCGAATACACCGGCCGCTCCGAGGATGTCGACCGCTTCGTCGATGCGCTGGGCGCAACGGCCGATGTGCGTGACTACGCCCGAAGCGGCATTGCCGCTATCGAGCAGCGCGTGCCGCTCGCCGTGTAAGAACCGCACCCCTTGTGGGAGCGCACAGGATGCGCTCCCACAAATTCTCGTCGCCTCACAGCGCGATGGTGACGTTGGCCGGGAGCTCGCGAATGGTCAGCTCACCGTCCATCCACGATGCCGGCTTGCCGTTGACCACGGTCTTGCCCGGCGGATGCTTTGCATCGAACCACGGCAGCACGAACCCACCCGGCGGAATGGCCGGCCCTTTCGGAATCGAAAGCGTCACGTTGTTCGCATCGCGACGCAGCGAATAGCCGAACTGTCCATACGGTGTCCGCAGGCCCTCCAGCGCGACGCCCTTGCCATCCAGCCAGGTCACCGGAATGCCAGCCGCCAGCACCATGGCATGATCGCCATCGCGCTCATAAGCGAACATATCCAGCGCCGACCGCACATAATCCGAGGCGATCCACGCATGCGGCATGTCACCGACGAATCGCGGCTTGCGCGGATCGCGGCCAACTACTTCAGCCCATTGGTTCCATGCCGCCGGTCGACGATCCGCGAAAAAGAATGCGATCAGCTCCCGCGCGCGATCGCGCCAGCCCAGGCGCACAAAGGTCCCGATCGTGCGCAACTCGTAAGGCGTGTAGTCGTCCCAGGCCTTCTTCCCATCGCGCCGCTCGACGAAGCCCTGCCAGTAGCGCTCGAAGGTGTTCTCCAGCAGCTTTGGCGGCAACCTGCCCTGCTCGCCACCCGGTGAAACCGCAATCGTGGTCGAGGTGGCGTCGAAGTCACCGAGTTCGGCCGCGCCAGGAATGAAGTCGATACGGTGTTGTGCCACGGCCGCTTCGATGGACGCATGCAGGTCGTGACGAAACTCGTCGCGCGATGCGCCGATTTCCCGGACCGCGTCGCTGTCGCCGCGCGCGGCAGCCAGCTCGACCGCATCGTCATAGCCCTTCATCGCCCAGAAATCGTCCCAGTACGAATGCATCGGCTTGGCCGAGTATCCCTCATGACTGATCGATGCCGGCATCAGCCCATATAACGCCTGGCGATCGGCGGACTGGTTAGCCGGGGTGCGCTCGCTGCGCCGCAGCTGGTCCATAAAAGCGACGGCACGCGCCACATGCGGCCACATGTCATCGAGCATGTCGCGATCGTGCGTGTAACGGTAGAGCTCGGCGATGCTGAAGACCAGCTCGCCGTGGCTGTCGTTCTCCGGCACTGGATCCGAACCGCGCGCGTCCACGCAGCACGGCACCTTGCCGTTGCTGAACTGGTGCGGCGCATACCAGCGCACGAAGTCGCCGGCGATGTCCTCATGGCCCGTGCGCAGTAAACCTTCGAGCATCATCGCGCCATCGCGCACCCAGGTCCGCGCGTAGGAGCGCGTGCCAGGCTGCAGGGCCGGTCCGTCCCGCGAGACAAGGATCTGCGCGATAGCGCTTCGCAGCGTATCCACGATCGGTTGGCCCACCGCGGGTACCGACAGCTGGACGCGGTTGAGTTTTTCGCGCCATTGCGCGGCGGTGTGTTCGAGTGCATCGGCAAGGTCGCCCTCCGCGCCGTGTGCCCCGGGCGAGGGCACGACCAGGTCGACCTCCCGATCGCCGCCGGCCGGCAGCGTAAACCGATAGAGAAGCGCACCCTGCGCGAAGCCATCGGCATCGTGCATGGCATTCGTCGAGGGTCGCTTGCCCGCTTCGAGCTGTTCGGCGAGCGACGTCGCGGCCACGAAATCGTCCACCGGCTGCACGGATGTGAGGCGCGGCGTGCCATTGACGCTGAGCGTACGGCCACGCCAGGCGAGATCGTCGATGCGACTGGTGCCGCCAGGTGTATTCAGGAACTGGGTCGGCGGATTGACCTGGAATGGCCGCGCCATCAATGCCAGGGTCAGCTCCCGCGGGGTCTTGCCCCGATTGTGCAAGGTGTAGCGCATGACCAGATGCGATGCGCCGGCCTTGCCATCGGCGAAGACCTGGGTGGTCAGGCCGATATCGCCCGCGTCCCAGTTCACCGATGGTATCGGCAGGTAGCCATCGAGCAGGCTCTGCGCGGTTTTGACGTCCGCCCAGGTAATGAGGCTCTTTCCATCGAGCACGAAAGGTTCGATCGAGAAGCCACCCTTGGTGACCTCAACCGCGCCATCTTCGGAAACCAGGGCCGAATCGCGGCTGCCACCATCCGCGCCGACGATGGTCCAGTACGACTGCTCCCCGGAGAAGCCGCGCGGATACAAGCCGCGGCGGACCTGCTTCGCCTTCGCCTCGAACAGCGCATTCGGCGTGGCCGGCGGAGCGCTCGCCGCACGCGGCGGCTCGGCGGGCAACGGTGCCAGGCGCAGATTGTCGAAGCACAGCTCGCCCTTGCCGCCCTGCTCCACATACACCAGCAATTCGATCGCCGCGGACCTCTTCAGGCTCCGGTCTTTCGTCGGTCCCCAGGCAAAATCGATATCGCCCTTGGGCGCCTCGATATGTTGCCATGCGTCGGTCGGCACGAAGGCCGCGCGCTGGTGCCACCAGACGTTGTCGCCGCTCGCATCGATAAGTTTCAGCTGCAAGGTGTTCGGTTTCATATCGCCGCGCACATCGAAGGACAAGGCGTAGTTATCCGGGAAGGCGATCGGCAGGTTACGGCGCAGCGAGGCGGAGCCGGAGACGCCGTGGAAGTCGAAGTCCAGGCAGAGCGCGCCGTCTTTCTCTTTCAGACTCGCCTCGACATCGTCGGTGTGCAGTGCCTGCCACGGGCCGACCGTGTCGAAGCCATCGAGCAACCTGCCTGGTGTCGTTGCCTGCGCGGCAAGGCAGGCGAAGGAGAGGATCGCGACGGCAAACGGGCGAAGAGCGGACATGCTTATCCCTTGACGCTGCCGAGCAGCAATCCTTCCAGGTAATAGCGCTGCAGGGCGAGGAAGAGCACCAGCACCGGCAGCACGGTAACGACCGAACCGGCCATCATCAGTTCGCTGTCCTGGACATGCTCGCGCGACAGCGACGCCAGTGCGATCGGCAAGGTGTAATGCTCCTGCCCGGTCAGTGCGATCAGCGGCCACATGAAGTCGTTCCATGCCGCCAGGAACGTGAAGATCGCCAGGGTGACCATGATCGGCTTCAGCAGGGGCAGCACGATCTGCAGGAAGATCCGCGCCTCGCTGGCGCCGTCGATACGCGCCGCTTCCATGAGGTCGTCCGGAATGCCCCGCGCGTACTGGCGCACCAGGTAGATGCCGAAGATGGTCGCCATCGCCGGCACGATGACCGCCGCATAGCTGTTCACCAGGCCCATGTACTTCAACAGCAGGAACAGCGGCAGCATCGCCACCTGCGCGGGAATCACCAGGCCGCCAAGCAGGGCCTGGAAGAGCCTTTCGCGACCGGCGAAGCGCAGTTTCGCGAACGCATACCCGGCCATCAGGTTGAACGCCAGCGAGAGCGCCGTGATCGCCGTGGACACCAGCAGGCTGTTCACCAGGTAGCGCCCCATGCCGGCGCGCAGGAACAATTCCTGGTAGTTGCCGAGCGTCGGCTTGCCCGGGAAGAGTGGCGGCGGCAGCGAACTTGCTTCGCCCGGCGTCATGAAGGACACCGACAGCATCCACAGCAGTGGAAACAGTGCGATCGCGGCACCACCGATCAGCAGGCCGTTGATCAGGGCCTTGGCCAGACGCGGGCTCACAGGTCACCACCACGTCGCGCGAGGCGCAGCATCACCGCGGTGACCGCGAACATGATCACGAAGAGCAGGAAGGCCACCGCCGAGGCCGAGCCGAGGTTCCACCATTTGAAGCCTTCCTCGTACATCAGGTACAGCACGCTGACCGTGCTCTGCAGTGGCCCGCCCTCGGTCATCACGTACGGCTCGGCGAACAGCTGGAAGTAGCCGGCCACGGTAAGGATGCTGACCATGACCAGGGTCGGCCTCAGCATCGGCAAGGTGATATGCCGGAACTGGCGTACTGTCGAGGCACCGTCGATACGCGCGGCCTCGTAGAGGTCGGGCGGAATCGCCTGCAGGCCGGCCAGGAAGATGATCATGTTGTAGCCGAAGTTCTTCCACACCGCGAACAGGATGATCGTCGGCATCGACCAGCGCGGATCGCCCAGCCAGTCGACCGGGTCGATACCGAACTGGCCAAGGCTGAAGTTGACCATGCCGTACTTGGTGTTGAAGAGGTAACGCCAGATCACCGCGACAGCAACCACCGTTGTTACCACGGGCGCGAACAAGGCAGTGCGGAAGAACGGCTTGGCGCGCGCCAACGGCGAATTGAGCAGGAGCGCGGCGCCAAGCGACACGATCATCGACAACGGCACCCCGATCGCCACGAAATACACGGTATGCCCGAGCGCGGACCAGAACAGCGGTCGCTTTAGCAACTCCCAGTAATTGGCTAAGGCGACGAAACGCAGGTTATGGATATTCGCCAGCGCATAGAGGTCGTAATCGGTAAGGCTGAGCACCAGCGCCGCGATCACCGGCACGAGGAAGAACAGGCCGAGCACGATCATGGCCGGCGCAAGGAAAACCCAGGCGGCACGTTGCGGATTCATCGGCCGCGCTCCCGGTCGAGCATCCAGCGACGCTTCTCGAGGATGGCGTCGGCGCGACGGTCGATCTCGGCGGCTGCCTCATCGATGCTCAACTGGCCATGCAGGGCTTGCGCGGCGACCAGCTGCATTTCGGTGGCGATGCGCTCCCATTCGGGAATTGGCGGTGTCGGCTTGACCCGCTCCAGCTGGTCGCGAAACGCCGCGGCTTTGGGATCGTTGCGCAAGGCCGGCTTCTCCCACGACGAACGCCGTGGCGGCATGTCGCCGAGCAGTTCGTAGAACCGCGCCTGTACCTCCGGCCGCGACAGGTATTCGATCAGCTGCCAGGCGTCGTCCTTGTGCGGCGAGTTGCGGAAGATCACCAGACTCGAGCCGCCGGCATTCGAGGCGCCCGGCCCCTTCGGCCCCGGCAGCGCCGCGGTGGACCATTCGTCCTGCTGCGATGCCGGCAGGCGCTTGCGGAATTCGCCGATGTTCCATGGGCCGGAGAAATAGAACGCGTAGAAACCGCGACCGAACTCGGTCCACGGGTTGCCGGCCTCGACGTTGGTGATCATCGGCGCCTGCTTCAGCTTGAAGGTATCGACGTAGAAGGCCAGCGCATGCTTGAAGCCCGCACTACGGAAATTGCCGTAGCGATTACCGTCGCGCAGGATCGGGTCATCCTGCTGCAAGGCCAGGGACAGCAACTGCTCGAACTCATTGGTCGGCAGCAAGGCGCCGTAGTTGGTGCCGGCGGGCTCGCTGAGCTTCGCCAGCATCGTCCGCCATTCGGCCCAGTCGCGCGGCGGCGCATCGAAGCCGGCCTTCTTCAGCAAATCCTTGCGATAGAACAGCAGGCGCGTATCGACATACCACGGCACGCCGTACAAGGTGCCATCGACGTTGTTGGTGGCCCAGATGCTGGGAAAGTAATCCGCCGGCTTCACCCCGGCCGAGGCATCGACACGCGACTGCAGCGGCTCCAGCGCACCGAGCGCGGCCAGCTCCGGAATCCAGGTGTTGCCGAGCTGGGTGATGTCCGGCGTGGAACCGCCAGCAAAAGCCGTCAGCAATTTCTGATGCGCCGCGGTCAAGGGCAACTGCTGCACTTTGACGTGGATTCCCGGATGCTCGCGCTCGAAATCCGGAATGAGCTGGACCACCGCCTCGCCTTCGCGACCGATGGTCCAGAAGGTCAGCGTCTGTCCATCCTCGCCGGCGTTCGAACAGCCGCCGAGCAAGATCGCGCCGACCATCGCCAGCAGCATGCCGAAGCGGGGTCGACACGCGCGCCCACTCATTTCTTCCCGGCGTCCTTCAGCCAGCCACCGGTAAAGCCGGCGCGCTGCAAACCCTTGATCACGTAGGGGTTCTTCTTCATCACGTTCCAGATGAATTCGCTACGGTAGTTCTCGATCATCAGGACGATCGGGCCCTGGTCGATGCCCAGGTGCACGGTGTCGAACCAGCCCTGCTGGGGCAGCACCTTGCCGGTGCGCGGATTCGTCCCCGTGGACGGGTAGCTCGGGTTGAACGCATCGACGAAGCCGTACTTGGTATAGATCTCCTTGCCATACTTTTCCTTCATGTCCGCCAGCGCGGGAATCACGATTTCCGGGGCGAAGGCGACCGAGCCACCGGCGGCGGTCGGCACGATGGTGCCGTCGTCGGAGACATAGTCGCGGCCGGCGCCGCGCGCGGTATAACCGTGGAAGGTCAGTTCCTTGTCGCCTTGCTTGACGACCATGCCGCCGGGACCGTTGCTCGCGGTAAGGCCCCAGATGTTCTCGCCGTAGCCTGTCCAGCCACCCGGATTGGCAATCGCGTAAGCCTGCTGCGAATAGGTCGCACGACGACTGTTCTCGAAATAATCCAGGTCGTGCTTACGGCTCCACGCATCGCGGATGCCGCGGAAGTCGACCCAGGTATGGCTGTACTGGTGCCCGAACATCGGTGCGAAATTGAGGAAGGTCTGGCCGTAGAACTCACCCCAGGTGCGATCGTAGGTTTTCGACCAGGCCGCCCAGGCGTCGTCGCCAATCGGGTGGGTCGGTGAGCCGAGGGCGAGGATATAAACCAGCATGCCTTCGTCGTAGCCGGTCCAGTCGTGCTCGATGAACTTGCCGCCCGGGGTCCAGCCCATGCTGATCAACGGCGCGCGCGGCTGCGCCCAGGCCCAGTCGACATCGCGGTAGAGCTGGTCGGCGATCTGGCGGATCTCGCGTTCCTTCGGCGTGTCGCGGTCGTAATAGGACTGCGCGAACAACACGCCGCCCATCAGCAGCGTGGTATCGACCGTCGACAGCTCGACCCAGCGCGCTTCGCGCTTGCCGGACTGCATGTCGAGGAAGTGGTAGAAGAAACCGTGGAAGCCGGTAACGTCATCCTCGCTCTCGTTCTTCGGTGCGTCCCGGAAGAATTTCAGCGTGACCAGGGTGCGGTCGATCGCCTGGTCGCGGGTGATGTAGCCGCGCTCGGCACCGACACCATAGGCGGTCAGGCCGAAACCCACCGAGGCGATGCTGGCGAAGGATTTCCCGGGGAAGTGATCGGGCACCAGCCCGTTCACCGGATTGGCGCTGTCCCAGAACCACTCGAAGGTGCGCTTCTCCAGATCGTCGAGTATCGGCGGCAGCTTGCGTGGCAGCAGGGGCTGCACTGCCTTGGGCGCTTTCGGATGTGCCTTGGTCTTGCCCTCCTTGGTCTTGGCATCGGCCGCAAGCGGCGCGGCGCAGACACAGGCGATCGCCAGCGCGATGGAGAGGTAACGGAACTTCGCTTTCATGAACGGCCTCGTTGGCAGCGCGGAGACAGGCAACGTGGGGAGCTGCCGGGCGTTGTCTCCATGAGGGGGCAATTATGCGCACGCTTCCCGCGTACGCGCGTAAACGGTTACACATTGTTCCAGAAAAAGGGCCCCGAAGGGCCCTTCGTCGTGCCGGGTATAACGTTGCGTGTCAGAAGGAGTAGCGCGCCCCGATCTGGAAACGACGGGTCTGGTTCGGATCCGCGCCGGTCGCATTGCCAAAATCCGGGTTTGGCGTATCCGGGTTGTTGCCGGTGTAGAAGCCGTTGATATAGGCGTTCTGCACGTCGCGATTGAACACGTTCAGAACATCGAAGCGCAGTTCCAGCGCCTGGCTTTCGCCCCAGCTGAAGGTCTTCGCCAGCGACAGGTCGAGGTTCACGTACTTCTGGCCGATCTTGCCGTTGTGGTGGAAGCCGCAGTTGTAATCGCAAATACCTGAGGTCGTGTAGAACACGTCGTACGGCAAGCCGGAACCATAGGTGAAGATGCCACTGACGCGGGTGTCCCACGGCCCGCGGAGGATGCCATTGAGCACGAGGTGATGCCGCTCGCCCACTTGCCCGGACGGATAGCCCGACGGCTCGACGTAATCGAGTGAGTAGTTGTCGTTACCCTGCTGGCGCGCATCCTGATAGGTGTATGCGAGGCCCACGCCCCAGCCGGAGGCATCGGTGTAGGGCTTGTCGAGACCGATCAGGACGCTGCTTGCCTGGGTCTTCTTATAGGCGCTGGTCAGTACGCGGTTGTACGGGCTATCCGGAACCGTAATGAAGTCCTGGCCCGGCGTCGGCAAGCGATTGCCCCAGATCCAGGTGAACTGGTGGTAGCCGAGCACGCGCGAGAGCGTCAACGAACCCGTCCAGTCCCCGAACACTTGGCGGAAGCCAAGGCTGAACTGGTCGGTGTACGGGGGTTTCTGCTTGTTGTTGATGACGTCGATTTCCTGGCTGATGCCCGGCGTACCCTGTGCGAGTAGCGAGTCGAGGCCGGCCTTCGACAAATAGGCATCGTTCCAGGGAATCGTGCCTGGCGTCACACCACCCGGACTAAACAGGAAGAGGTAGTTCGGCACGGCGGCATGCAGTTCTTCCTGGCTGATCCAGTCGAACGGCGTGTGATCGTAGTAGCGGCCGGCGCCACCGAAGATGGTGCTTGTCTGGTCGCCCGCTCCACTGACGTCGAGCGAAAAACCCAGGCGCGGCTGGATCGCACCTTTATACCCGTCACGGTTGTTGCCGGTGCTGATGTAGTTCTGCAAACCCAGGGCCTGCAGGGTCGGGTACTGCGATTGCGGTGTCACATAGTCATTGTTGAGTGAGTTGGTTTCGTAGTCGTAACGAATACCGAGGTTCAACTGCAGGCGATCGGTAACGTCCCAGTCGTCCTGTATGTATGCGCCGATCTGGTTCGTATGCAGGTTGGCATTCGCCGCGACCGGGGAATAGACCGCCTGGTAAGGAGTATTGAAGCCGCCCGGGAAACCGTCGCCTTCCTGGTAGGTGAACGAAGGTACCGCGTTGTTGTTCTGCTCAAGTACGATGCCATAGGAAGCGTACTTGATGCCCATTTTCACAGTGTGGTCGCCGTGCCAGGAAAGACCGGAGAACGTCAGATCATCGCGCAACGTCGCCTGGTCCTGGCCCTTGTCCTGGAGGTTGCCCGCACCGCCGAGCGTGGCAATGTTGTTCGCGTAAACCTGCTGTACCAGGTTCGGATTGGCAGCACTGGGATTCCACTTGGCGTGTCCGGCGTCGAGCAACAGGTCGTTGGTCCAGATATCGCCGCGCGCCTGCCACTTCAGCAACAGGTCGTCGACATTGTTCTTGCGGTTGCTGCGCCCGTCGTACGTGATCGTCTGGCCGAAGCCAATGACTTCGTCGTCACGGCGACGAGTCAGGCTGAGGTCGACATTATTGTCCTGGTTCGGCTGCCAGCTCAGTTTGCCGAAGAAAGTGTTTTCCTTGAACGGCGCCGCGAAGGTGCCGTTGTACTGGGCGAATCGCGGATCGGAGATGGAGACCGAGTTATTGCTCACGTCGCGGCGCTGGTCGACATTGATGAAGAACTGTGCGGTGTCCTTGATGATCGGTCCGCCAATCGACACGCCGCGCTGCTGGCGCTTGTAGTCGGGCTTCTTGACGTCGTTGCGCTTGTCGTAGGAGTCCTGCGCGATCATGCCGGTGTTCTGGAAGTAGTCGTAGATCGAGCCGTGGAATTCGTTGGTGCCTGACTTGGTCACCGCACTGATGATCGCGGTGCCCGCCTGTTCGTACTCGGCCTTGTAATTCTGGGTCAGTACGCGATATTCCTGGATCGCTTCTTGCGAGAACGGATTGCCGCGTGTGGAATCCTGGCCGGCGATACCGCCCTTGAGCACGTTGTTCTTCAAGCTCGCGCCGTCGATGAAGACGTTGACGTTCTCTGCCGATTGACCGCCTGCCGAAAAGCTCTTCGAGTTCGGGTCGCGGGATGTGGTCACGCCGGGAACCAGCTTCGCAAAATCGAGGAAGTTACGCTCGTTCTGTGGCAGGTTCTCGATCTGCTTGGTGGTGATGTTGGTTGCCACTTCCGACGTACGTGTCTCGATCAGCGAGGTCGCAGTGACAGTGACGCCCTGGAGATTGGCGGCATTTTCGGCGGTAGCCGGCGTGGCCGCGGCAGCCGCGGCGGCATCGAGGTTCAGGGTCAGTGCCTGGCCGACCTGCACGCTGACGTTACGACTGACATTGGCACCGTTACCGGTCGCATCGATGCGATACGTACCCGGCTGCAGGCCGACGAGAGTGTAGTTGCCGCCCGGAGTCACACTTGCCTTGCTGCTGAAGCCATTGGCGACGTTGGTCGCGACGACCTGCGTCGGCACCTGCCCTGCCGGTGCATTGATCTTGCCGCGGATGGTGGCGGAGGTGGTTTGCGCCATGAGCATCGACGGCGCTACGGCAAGCGCTGCGGCGATGCCAAGCGCGAGTGCGATCGGTTTCGGCGAAAATTTCTTCATGTTCCCCATGACTGCTTCCCTCCCGCGAACGGGTCAGTGTTGATTTTGGTCGAAGCTCCGCTTCTTCTAGGCCCGGCCGGCGGTCCTGTGGCCTCCGGCTCGACGACATCTCCCGTGCCGCCCCTTTCTTGTTTTCCGGCCTCACGACCGGCGGAACTCAAACGACAACTTTTTGAAACGTTTCTTGCTGAAAACCGATCGGATCAGCGCGCGGCCGACCCCGCCACGCTGGATGAGCGCACCACGACTTCGGTGGACAGGATGTGACTGCTGTTCTGGACCTCGCCCCCGGCCTCGATCATCGCGGCCAGCTTGTCCAGCGCGGATGAACCCAGGTCGGCGATGCGCACGCGTACCGTGGTCAGGCCCGGGGTCACGTAACGCGCCAGGGGAATGTCGTCGAAACCGGCGATCGCGATGTCGCCCGGCACGGCAATGCCCGCCTCGGCGAAGGCAGTCAGGCAGCCCAGGGCCATCATGTCGTTGGCCGCGAACACGGCGTCCGGACGTGGCGACAGGGCCAGCGCTTTCTTCGCCGCGCGATAGCCGGACTCCTCGGTGAAGTCACCGGCGAGCACCATTGCGGTCGTGCGCAGCGAATGCGCGGCAAGCGCGTCGCGATAACCGCGCTCACGCTCCTGCACATCGTGGTTGGCTTCCGGACCGGCAATGAAAACGATGCGCTTGCGCCCGCTGTCGACCAGGTGATGCACCATGGCCTGCGCGCCACCGTAGTTGTCGACATCGAACGAGGTGAAGCGATCGCCCTTGACCTGGGTGTTCATCAGCACCGTGGGCAGGGTCGGCAGGTTGTCCTCGAGGAAGCTGGCATCCGCGTGCGGCGACATCACCAGCAGCCCGTCCACCCTGCCCTGCATCGCGCGCAGCGCGGTGGCCGCTTCGTCGGCATCGCCATGCGAGCTGGACAGCAGCAGGTGCAGGCCACGGGCACGGGCGGCCAGGTCGATACCGCGGATCAGCTCGGAGAAGAACGCATCATGCAGGTCGGGCAGCAAGGCGCCGATGGTCTGCGTGCGCCGGGTGATCAGGCTGCGCGCCGCGCTGTGGGGGACATAGCGCAGGCGGGCGGCGACTTCGCGGATCCGCTGCTGCGTTTCGGCGGTCACGCCGGTGTGCCCATTGAGCGCGCGCGAGACCGAAGCCACGGACACGTTGGCCATCTTGGCGACGTCTTTGATCGTGATGCTCAAGCGTATTTTCCGTCCGTTGACGTCGCCTCGAAAGGCTTGCGGCGCGGAACGTAAACGTTTTCATGGCGACTTGTAAAGGATGTGCAAAATGACTTTTGCCGCACTGCGGGAGTAATGAAAACAACTGCCTACGCAGTTTTTGCGGGAAACCCCGCTCGATAGCCACGTTTGCTTACGGTCTGCCTCCGGCCCGCGACATGCTGCGATGCAGCAAGAAATCCCCTTGCGCGACAAGGCGATTTAACAATTGACGATGAAATCGTTTACGTAGCCGCCCGATGGTCAGCGAATTCGGCGTGCCCAGACGCTGTTCGGGTCACCTTCCACGCCGCGTCTGCGGGTCGCCCAGGCCAGCCAGGCGAAGCCGATGGCGAGCGCCATGGCGACAAGATCGACCCCGGGCGCCGCCCATGGACCCTGTGCCATCGCGGAGGCAAAGCGCGCCGGATGCATCGCTACGTCGAGGATGCCGATAGCCGCAGTTACCGCGGCTGTAGCCAGCAATAAATCGACGGCGGCGCGTGCCGGCCGGCGCCACAGGGTCCAGCCGATGGCGAGGAAGAACACGCTGAAACACACCGGCGCGACAAGGGCCGTTGCCTGGATGCCGACGGCCGGTGCCAACAGGTTGGCGACAAAGGCGGCCGAGATCGCCAGGCACGAACCGATGCAGACGCCGACCGTCGCCGTCGCCATGGCGCGCACCTTCAGCGGCTGGTCGGGCTGACGCCGTTTGCGCCGCGATTCGATGTAAAGCAGGTTGCCCGAATAGAACAGGAAGGCACCCGCCAGGCCCAGCAGGAAATACAGCCAGCGCAGCGAAAGATCGCCGAACGTACCGAAATGCAGGCCGAAGATCGCCGAATACGTCGCATGGTTGGCGTCGCGTGCCCCCGGTACCTGCACACCGATGACGTGCCCATCGGTGGCGCTCATCGCCACCATGCCGTACTCGCCCAGGGTCTTGCGCGAGGTACCGCGCACCTCGGCGGTGGCGCCTGCGTCGCCGTAATTGAGGTAGCGCATATAGTCCGGCTCGAAGCCGGCCGCGCCGGCGGCAAGCGCTGCGGCACGGGCCCGCTCGACCAGCGCCTCCGGCGAGAGCATGGTGCCCGGCTTGCCGCTGGCGACGACGACGGGCATCGCGCTGGTAGCGTGATCGAAGGCCGTCATCAGCTTGCCGTCGAAGGCCAGCGTATTGAAGGCGAGCAGGGTGACCGTGGTCAGACAGAGCAGGGCGCCGGTGACCGCGAACACGATATGGAAGGGCAGGCTGAGCACGCCGATGACGTTGTGCGCGTCCTGCCAGAGGCGTTTCAGGTTATGCCCCGGACGCAGCGCGAACAGTTCACGGACCAGGTTCGGCAGATGGATCAGCAGGCCGGTCAGCAAGGCCAGGCCATAGATGATGCTGACGATACCCATCAGGTAAATGCCGGCGACCGGGATACCCAGCGTGTAGTGCAGGTCGTAGATAAAGTCGGCCAGCCCGTGCTCGTGATCCTCGGCATCGCGCGGCGTGGCCTCGTCCAGCGACTGGGCCATCCAGGTCCCGCCATCGAGCCAGTACAGCGCCATCCCGGCCGAGGGCGAGGTAGCCGGCAAGGTCAGCCCGATCTGTGCCTTCGCCGCCGGATGCGTGGCGACCGCTTCGGCTATCAATCGCCCTGCCTGCGCCATACGGTCATGCTGCGCCTCGACGTGCGGCACTGCCCACAGGTCGATTTCGTCGTGGAAGACGCTGAGCGCGCCGGCGTAGAAAGCGATGAACAAGGCGAAGCCGCTGAGCAAACCGGCCCAGGTATGCACGATGGTGAACATACGCAGGGTCGCGGCTTTCATAGGCCTGGCAACTGGTGACGGACCAGCCAGAGCAGGGCGAATGCGGCCAGATTGCCCGCGCCCAGCCAGCCCCAGGCACGCAGGCCACTACGGAAAAGGAAGGCCGCCGCCATCACCCCGATCCAAAGGGGAAAGAACAGCACGAGCATCGGCACGACCACGCCCTCGCTCGACCCTGGCCAGGCCAGGACAATCATGCCGACCACCGCGATGCTGAGCGGCAAGCCGAGGATGACGCCCGCGGCGCAGCGCCCGAGCATCAGCGATCGTTTCCGCGCGCCGGCGCCGGACGCCAGAGCCAGACCAGATAAGGCAAGACGACCGCCGCCAGCATCAGCGCCGTCAGTGCGGCAAAAATCCCCGCCATCGGCTCCTGGCCAAGGATCCAGCACACCACCGCGCCCACGCTGGCCAGCCAGGCAACCAGACGCATGCGACACCCCAGCGGCCGCGCCAACAGGCGCTGCCGATGCGCCGACAGGTAAAAAAGCGATGCCGCGACGAAGGCGGCCAGGCAGCCGAGCAGGTTCATGGGGGTCGCACGACAGAAGTTAACGATAATTATTATCATTACGACAACTGGGGTCAAACGGCAAGTTGCCGCACAATCGCTTTCCCCGCACCCACGGAGCGTTGCCATGGCTACCCGCACGCACGCCAGCAAGGATCTGTTCGGCTCATCGAAAAATGCCTCGCCCACGATCCGGATCGGCATCGGCGGCTGGACCTTCGAGCCATGGCGGAAGAACTTCTATCCGGAAGGGCTGGTCCAGCGCCGCGAACTCGAATACGCGAGCCGCCACGTCACCGCGATCGAGATCAACGGCACCTTCTACGGCGCGCAAAAGCCTGCGACGTACAAGAAGTGGGCCGAGGAAACGCCGGAACATTTCATGTTCTCGCTGAAGGCGCCTCGTTATGTGATGGCGACGAAATCGCTCGGCGATGCTGGCCGCGGCGTCGACGGTTTCGTCTTCGGCGGCCTGGCCGAGATGGGTGACAGGCTCGGTCCGATCCTCTGGCAGCTGCCACCGACGCGGCGTTTCGATGCCGACGATATCGCCCGTTTCATGGATATTCTGCCGGCCGAACTGGAAGGGCGGCCGATGCGCCATGTGCTCGAGACGCGGCACGAGAGCTTCATGTGCGAGGCGTATATCGCCCTCGCAAGAAAACATCGCGTGGCCACGGTTTTCACCGATTCCCCGGATTACCCCTCGTATGCCGACGTCACCGGCGACTTCGTCTATGCGCGGCTGATGCGCAGCCGCAGCGGGCAAAAACACGGTTATCCGGCCGCCGAACTGAATACCTGGGCCAAACGGGCCCGTGAATGGGCCGATGGCGGCGATCCGGCCGACCTGCCCCACGTCGCCGCGCCGTTGCCGAACGGCAAGCCACGCGAGGTCTTCATCTACTTCATCAGCGCCGCCAAGGAACACAATCCCGCCGCCGCCATGGCCCTGATAGAACGGCTGGCCTGACATAACGCTAGAATCGCGGGCAACCCACCGATCGGACGAAACATGAAGCACGCCCTCGCACTCGTTCTCCTCACCACCCTGGCCGGCTGCGGCATGACCAGCGGCGTCAAGGACACGCCGACGAAACTGAGCAGCAAGACCACGAAGAACGTTGCCGCTTATGTGACGTGCGCGCAGGAGAAGTGGACCGCGCTGACCGCCGATGTGAAGGCCTCGAGCAAGGACAACGAGGGTACGGTCGAGGCACGCGACAGCAAGACCGATGCGCGCGAGCGCCTCGACGTGACCGCCGATGGTGGCGGCGCGCATGTGGTCATGCATGAAATGCAGACCTCGAAGGATGGCTACGACTCGCACTACCGCGAAGCGGCGATCGCCTGCCTGTAAAGCGCCACGGCGCCGCGGGACGTGCCAAAGGCCGTCCCGCAGGGCTTGCGTGCCATGTAACGCCACGTAACGCCCGGTGTAACGCCCCCAACGACGCGAACAGTCGTTATCCTTGGACGTCCCTAGCGCCGCATGCGGCGCTGCACGCCCTTGCTTGAAGAGAATGCCATGACCCTCGATCCCCGTATCGACGAGCTGATCTCCCGTATGACGCTGGAGGAGAAGCTTGGACAACTGGGTGTGTTCGCCGATTCGCTGCGCCCGTTCGCTCCCGATGTAAATCCCGATGCGAATGCACGCGACGCCGCCGAGCTGACCCGGCATATCCGCGCCGGACGCATCGGCGCGCTGTTCAACGGGGTCGGTGCGGCACTGGGTCGCGAAGCACAACGCGTGGCGGTGGAAGAAAGCCGCCTCGGCATTCCGCTGCTGTTTGGCGCGGATGTGATCCATGGCATGCGCACGGTGTTTCCCATTCCCCTGGGCGAAGCGGCGAGTTTCGAACCGGCACTGGCTGAGCGCACCGCGCGCGCAACCGCGGTCGAAGCCACGGCCTGCGGCATCCACTGGACCTACGCGCCGGCGGTGGACATCGCCCGCGACCAGCGCTGGGGACGTGTCGCCGAAGGTGCCGGTGAGGACGTGGTACTCGGCGAAGCCTTCGCCGTCGCGCGCGTGCGCGGCTTCCAGGGCCCGGACCTTACCGCGCACGATTCCCTGCTGGCGACGCCGAAGCACTTCGTCGGCTATGGCGCGGTTGCCGCCGGCATGGAATACAACTCCGTCGATATTTCCGGACAGACCTTGCGCGAGGTGCATCTGCCGCCGTTCAAGGCGGCATTCGATGCCGGCGCGATCACCACCATGAGTTCGTTCAACGACATCAATGGCGTGCCCGTCTCGGCCAACCGCGAACTGGTCACCGACCTGCTGCGCGGCGAGTGGGGGTTTACCGGCTTCGTCGTCTCCGATTACACGGCGGACTTCGAGCTTATCGACCATGGCTTCGCCGCCGACGAACGCGAAGCGGCCAAGCTGGCCTTCCTCGCCGGGGTCGACGTCAGCATGCAGAGCGGCCTGTACGCCGCCCACCTGCCCGGCCTGGTCGAAAGCGGCGAAGTACCCATCGAAGCGATCGATGAAAGCGTGCGTCGCGTGCTCGCGGTGAAGGCGCGCATCGGCCTGTTCGACAACCCGTACCGCTCACTCGATCCGGCGCGCGAGGCGGACCTTGGCCATGTCGCCGCGCATGCGGCGTTGGCGCGCGATGCGGCGCGACGATCGATCGTGCTGCTGAAGAACGACGGCGCGGTGCTCCCCCTGTGCAAGAGCGGTCAGCGAATTGCCTTGATCGGGCCGTTCGCTTCGGACGTCGACAACCTCGAAGGCTGCTGGACCCTGTTCGGCGACAAGCGCCGCGCGGTGAACCTCGAAACCGGCATTCGTGATGCCCTGACCGACATCTCGATGCTCACCGTGACCGCGGGTTGCGCGATCGAGGACGCCATCGACGGTGGCGTCGATGCCGCGGTCGCCGCGGCGAACAACGCGGATGTCGTGCTGCTTGCCATCGGCGAGCCGGAAAAGTATTCCGGCGAATCGCAGTCGCGCACCCAGATCGTGGTGCCCCCGGCGCAGCAGGCACTGGCCGAAGCACTGGTCGCCACCGGCAAGCCCGTCGTCGTGCTCCTGCGCAACGGTCGCGCGCTGGCGCTCAGCGGCGCCGTGCGCGACGCCGCGGCGATCGCCGTCACCTGGTTCCTCGGCAGCCAGACCGGCCCGGCGATCGCCGATGTCGTCTTCGGTGACTACAATCCTTCGGGCCGCTTGCCGGTCAGTTTTCCGCAGGACTCGGGACAACAGCCGTATTTCTACAACCATATGCGTACGGGTCGCCCCGAAATTCCGGGCCTGCCTTACGCCTTCAAGGCGCGCTGGCGCGAGATCACCAACGAGGCGCTGTATCCGTTTGGCCACGGCCTCGGTTACTCCCGCTTCGAATACGGCCCACCGCAACTGGACAGGCCGCGACTGGGCTGGGACGACGCGCTGACCGTCACTACACGCGTGACGAACACCGGCGACCGTTCCGGTGAGGAAGTCGTCCAGTTGTATATCAACGACCGCGTCGCGAGCCGCGTACGGCCGGTGCGCGAGCTGAAGGCCTTCCGCAAAATCTCGCTTGATCCGGGTCAAAGCACCGATGTTGTCTTCACGCTCAGCCGCGCCGACCTGGTCTTCTGGAACCGCCAGTGCCAGCCGGTCGCCGAACCTGGCGCGTTCCACCTGTGGGTGGTGCCGTCCTCGACGGCCGGCGAGCCTGTAAGCTTCGAACTGGTCGAAAAGTAACCGAGGCTCCCATGGACAGCACGATCCAGGCATTCCTGCTGCAGCTCTTCGCGCGGCACGGCATCGAACTGGAGGTATACGAGGAGTGGCTGATCGCCGACGGCGACTTCCCGGCGATCCGTGGCTTCTGGAACGAAGGCAAGGGCGATGAGCCCGGCCGGCTGGATATCGACGTGGTGCTCGACGAGGAGCGCCGCATCGAGGAGAGCTTCCCCGGTATCGGTCGTGGCGAGACCGGCTGCCTCGACGCGCTGGACGTATTCGCGCGCAACGATTTCCATGTGCTTCTCGCTGCCTGCTGGCAGGTTGCCGACGATCGCCAACTCACCCTGCGGCCCCTCGATATCGGCGGCCGCATATGGGAAGCCTACGTCGGCCACTTCGCCCTGCGCGGTATCGACGCACTGCCGGAAACGCTGACTTCGCGTCTGCTCGAAGCCATCGAGGACACCCTCGGTGCATTCCGCCTCGAACCGGAACTTCACTGGATCCGTTTCTTCTACGGTAACGACAACGGCGACGTGCGCGTTGAAGCGCTGATGGACAACGAACTCTGGCCGAAGGGCGAGAAGGCACTGACCGCGCTGCCCTGGCCGAAGCACGATGAGCCGTACAGCGCGCGCGGCCTTATCGCACTCGAACCGCGCGACTGAGCAATTGCTCGTCATACCAGCGAAGGCTGGTATCCAGTGGCCCCAGTGATGGGTGGTCGCCACTGGACCCCGGCCTGCGCCGGGGTGACGGTGAGGGGAATGGGCGCCGCGCCTTGCTCCGCTCTTCGCTCTTGATCGTCATACCAGCGCAGGCTGGTATCCAGTGGCCAAGGTGATCGGTGGTCGCCACTGGACCCCGGCCTGCGCCGGGGTGACGTGAGGGGAATGGGTGCCGCGCCTTGCTTTGCTCTTCGCTGCTCTTGATCGTCATACCAGCGCAGGCTGGTATCCAGTGGGCTCGGTGCCCGGTGGTCGCCACTGGATCCCGGCTTACGCCGGGTTGACGTGAGGGGGATGGAAGCCGCGCCTTGCTTTGCTCTTCGCTTCTGCTCTTGATCGTCATACCGGCTAACGAAGGCCGGTATCCTGTGGCGCCAGTGGTGGTAGTCGTCACCGGACCCCAGCCCGCACTGGCTTCGCTCGTCGGCGTCCCGATCGTAAGCGTTGACTTATCGCGAGTGCGCACTGATCCATATGTTCAAGTGCTTACTACCCAGTTCGGCGCTCATTGCCGGCGACAAAAAGAATTCCAGTTTTCGCGGTGCTTCAATCCCGATGGACAGGGCCAGGCTTCCTCCTGACCCTGTGAACTCGCGAAGAAAATCCTCGTCGGCAAGGCAGTCACTTCGAAGTACCTTCGCGATGCTGGCGTCGATGCTTGCCGGATCGGCTACAAAAGGCATCACCGCGTAGGTGCGAACTTGCACGCCGCCCATGTCGACCCCCGTCCTTGGCGACAATCGCGGGTCGCCAACGGACCATGCGCGCTCGGGCTTGATCGGGATTCTCGCCAGGACCTGGTCGAGCTTCATCGACGGATGACTGACACGCAGTGACAGTGAGAACACGCGCAGTGTCGCTTTCTTGTTCATTGGTCGTTCCTTCGGCCATGGTTGATTCCTTCCCACGTTCCTCAGTGGGATCGTGAAACCTTAGGTGATCCCCGATGGATGGGTCAATCATTTGAATTCGACGAAGGTACCGCAAGCTAAAAATTGAGGCTCTTAGCTTCAATAATTCGATCATAAAGTTCGAATACAAAAAAATATCGGTGCGAATAGTCGTTTAGGAATTGCCTGAAAATTGCGGCAACTGGTTGACGTTTTGTATGCGTCAAAGCATCCTGTTTGCGTCGCCGAAAAATCAGCGACCGGGCATGAGAGCCCGATGTATGAAGGCGTGAAAAGCGCCGTAGCTCACGACGCTGTTTTGTGCGTTGCGGCGCCCTTCTGCCATAATTTCCTATGGTGGGCGTGCCGGGAAGGCCTCGAGCCTTGCCGGGTTGCCTTCATACCGGTCTCTCAACCTGGCACGTCCGCCACCCGCAAACTGCGGGCTGGCGGTTCACCACATAGGGAGTTGTGATGACCGAGCCTGCTGATCCGAAGCACTCCTTCAACGATCGCGCCTTGCCCGTAGTGGAATCCTTACGCCTGCGAAGCGATGACGAGGGTGTGGACGCCAACGACGACAACCATCCGGAGTTCTACCTGACCGCGGCGATCGGGATTGTCCGGGCCATGGAGAGCAGCCTCGCGGAATTTGATGCACGGCAGCGTGTGGCGCTGGAGACCGTGCGTGATCTGGTTTGCGATGCGCGGCGGTCGATCAGGGCGGATCGTGGATTTTCTGGCGAGCGCTCGCTCGATGCGGTGTGAGAAGTTCGCGGAGCCGAACACCTTTCAGGAATTCAGCCGGGAGTGCGGGCAGCAGATCCGGATTGGCGATGACATCACTGTGAGGGTTCTTACGGTTCGCCGTGGTGCTGTCGTTGTGGTGGTGGGAGTGCCGGGGGATGTGCGAGTTGAGGCTTGTGAAGAGGCTTCTGCTGCGGGCAGGTGATGGCGCCCCTTGTGTGGCGTGGCCTCCCGCCCCTGCCGGCACCTTCTCGCGGGGGGAGAAGGGAAGGGCTCGGGCGTATAGAATACGGGCCGAGTCGCGTCTTCTATCAGGAACCTGCATGCGTTTTTCGTTTCGGCTGGCGGTTGTCGCCATGGCTTTTCTGCTGGCCGCGCCCTCGGCGTTTGCTCAGTCGGTGCAGATCGAGGATCTGACCTGGACCGAGATCCGGGATGCGGTGCATGCGGGGAAGACGACGCTGATCATTCCCATTGGCGGGACCGAGCAGAGCGGGCCGTATGTGGCGGTGGGCAAGCACAATGTGCGGGCGCGGGTGTTGTCGCAGCGGATTGCCGAGGGGCTGGGCAATGCGCTGGTGGCGCCGGTGATTGCCTATGTCCCCGAGGGCGGGACCTCGCCGACGAGCTCGCATATGCGCTTTCCGGGCACGATTACCGTGTCCGACGATGTCTTCGAGAAGACCCTGGAGTCGGCGGCGAACAGCTTCCGGGTGCATGGGTTCACCAACATTGTCTTCCTGGGCGACCACGGCGGTTACCAGGCCGATGTGCGGCAGGCGGTGGCGCGGCTGAACAAGGCCTGGGCCGGGTCGCCGGCGCGGGCCTTCGTGCCGGTCGAGTATTACGAGGCGAGCTCGGACGGATACGCCGCGATCCTGCGCAAGCAGGGCGTGCGCGACGACGAGATCGGTACCCATGCGGGGCTGGCGGATACCTCGCTGCAACTGGCTGTCGCACCGCAGATGGTTCGTCAAGGGGCGTTGCGTAGCGCGTCCAAGCCCGGTACAGCTGACGGCGTCTATGGTGGCGATCCGAGGCGGTCCAGCGCCGAATTCGGGCGGCTGGGCGTGGAGGCGATCGTCTCGCGTACCATTGCCGCCATCCGCAAGGAGACCGGGGGTCGTTGATCCCGGGTTTGCCCACGGAAGCTATCTTTCACCCTTGCTCAACCGATAACGGAAAGTCCTCATGTTCTCGCGTTTTTCCCGTTTGACCCTCCTTGCCGGCGCCACCGTCGCGGCGCTGGGCTTTGCCGCTGCCGCCTCCGCCGCGCCTCCCGTGGCCACCGTTCCCGGCATGGCGCCAGTGGTGAACCCCGCGAACCTGTACAGCGAGACGGGCTCGACCCATCTCAGCCCGGCAACCAAGGACGCCCTGTATCGCGTCTACGTGCCGAACCTGCGTTCGAACGATGTCTACGTGATCGACCCGCTGACGATGAAGGTCGTGGACAAGTTCAAGACCGGGCATGGTCCGCAGCACGTGGTGCCTTCGTTCGACCTGCAGACGCTGTGGGTGGTCAATAACGCCGAGGGCCATCCCGATGGCGGCGTGACCCCGATCGATACCAAGACCGGCAAGCCGGGCAAGGAAATCCCGGTCGACGACCCGTACAACATGTATTTCACCCCGGACGGCAAGGCCGCCATCGTGGTGGCCGAGGCGCTGGCCCGGCTCGATTTCCGCGACCCGCATTCGATGAAGCTGATCGAGAGCCTGCCGGTGCCCGAGTGCAAGGGCATCAACCACGCGGACTTCTCCATCGACGGCAAGTACGCGCTGTTTACCTGCGAGTTCGCCGGCAGCATCGCCAAGGTCGATATGGTCAATCGCAAGGTCGTCGGGTATCTCAAGCTGGCGCCGAAGGGCATGCCGCAGGACATCCGCATTTCGCCGGACGGCAAGGTGTTCTATGTCGCCGACATGATGTCCAACGGCGTCTTCGTGGTCGATGGCGACAGCTTCACCAAGATCGGCCTGATCCCGGCGGGTGTCGGTACGCACGGGCTGTATCCGAGCCGCGACGGTACCAAGCTGTACATCACCAATCGCGGGTCGATGAAGGTGCACGGCGGCAACAAGGGCAAGGGCAGCATTTCGGTGCTGGACTTCGCCACGCGCAAGATCGTCGCCACCTGGCCGATCCCCGGCGGCGGTAGCCCGGACATGGGCAATGTCAGTGCCGACGGCAAGACGCTGTGGATCTCCGGCCGCTTCGACGATGTGGTTTACGCCATCGACACGACCACCGGCGCGGTGAAGCAGATCAAGGTCGGCATGGAGCCGCACGGCCTGACCGTATGGCCGCAGCCGGGCCGCTATTCGCTGGGCCATACCGGCAATATGCGTTAAAGCACGCTCGAACGATCGACGAGGAAAAAGCGCCGTTTTTCGGCGCTTTTTTCGTTAACGCGACAGGTTTTCCAGCGCGGCCGGCATGGCCTTGCTGTTTTATCGACAGAGATATGGTGCCGGACATCCCATGAGGCGTATAACCAAGGGATCGGAACCTTCCGAAGTCGTCGCCAAACGCGATCCGTGTCCAATTGCCGGGGAGACAAAGGCCATGCCCGTCCTGCATATCAACGGCGAAGACCATTCGGTTGACGTTCCCGACGACATGCCCCTGCTGTGGGTGCTGCGCGACGTGATCGGCATGACCGGGACCAAGTTCGGTTGCGGCATCGCCCAGTGCGGTGCCTGCACCGTCCATCTGGATGGCCAGCCGGTGCGTTCCTGCGTGCTGCCGGTCGGCGGTATCGCCGGCAAGTCGATCACCACCATCGAGGCGATCGGCAAGACACCGGCGGGGCAGAAGATCCAGCAGGCCTGGCTGGATATCGAGGTGGTGCAATGCGGCTATTGCCAATCCGGCCAGGTGATGTCGGCGGCGGCGCTGCTGGCCCGCGTGCCTGAACCGACCGACGCGGATATCGACACGGCGATGTCCGGCAATATCTGTCGTTGCGGTACCTATGTGCGCATCCGCCAGGCAATCAAGCTGGCGGCCACCGGCAAGACCGACGCGATGCATACGGTGGTCGATGGCGGTGCGGCGTGAACGCCGTCGTCAACACCGATGAAGTGGATCTCGGCCGGCGGCACGCGCTGCAACTGGCCGGTGGCCTGACCATCGCCTTTCTCTGGCTCGGTGTTGCCGGGCGTGCGCGGGCGGTGATCCACGCCCGTCCGCTGCCGGGCGATCCCGCACTCCTGGGCGCCGACGGCCAGGCCGCCTTCGCCCCGAACGCCTTCGTCCGCGTCGGCACCGACGGCTCGATCCGGCTGGTGATGGCGCCGTGCGAAATGGGGCAGGGTACGTATACGGGTGTCTGCCAGCTGATGGCCGAGGAACTCGGCGTCGGCCTGGACCAGGTCACCGTCGAGCATTCACCGGCGAACGATGTGCTTTATGGCAATCCGGAACTGCAGATCCAGGTGACCGGCCTGTCGAGCGCGATTCGCACTGGCGTGCACATTTTCCGCGAGGCCGGTGCACTGGCACGTGCCTTGCTGGTTTCGGCCGCGGCGGCGCGGTGGAAGGTGGATCCGTCGACCTGCACGGTGGCGCGCGCGGTCATTACGCATACGCCTTCCGGGCGCACGCTGGGCTTCGCCGCCGTGGCCGATGCCGCGGCGAAGCTTCCGCTGCCTGCCACGGTGGCGTTGAAAGACCCGAAGGACTTCATCCTGATCGGCAAGCCGATGCGCCGCGTCGATTCAGCCACCAAGGTCGACGGAGGCACGCAGTACACCACCGACCTGCGTCTGCCCGGCATGAAAATCGCCAGCGTGCGCGCCTGCCCGACCTTCGGCGGCAAACTTCTCGCGGTCGACGACACGCGGGCGCGGAAAATCCCCGGTGTGGTCGATGTCCTTCGTATCGATAACGCCGTCGCGGTGGTGGGCGATCATTACTGGGCGGCGAAACAAGGCCTCGATGCGCTCGACATCCAGTGGGACCTCGGCGCGAACGCGACGCTGACCACGGAAAAGCTGGTCGAGGCACATGCGGAGAACTCACGGAACGGCAAGGCCGTCGTCGCCCTGGCGCAGGGCGAGCAGGGTCCCGGCACGGGCAAGCGGATCGATGCGACCTACATCCTGCCCTTGCTCGCCCATGCACCGATGGAGCCGATGAACACGCTGATCTCGGCGACGGCGGAAGGCTGCGAAATATGGGTCGGTACCCAGGTGCCGACGGTCTGTGCCGGTCTCGCGGCGAAGGCCCTCGGCCTGCCGCTGGAGAAGGTCAACTTGCACAACCAGTTTCTCGGCGGCGGTTTCGGCCGGCGCCTCGAGGGCGATTCGGTGGAACAGGCGGCGCTCTTCGCCAAACAGGTGTCCTACCCGATCAAGGTGATGTGGAGCCGCGAGGAAGATATCCGCCACGATATCCCGCGGCCGATGTACTACGACCGTATCGCGGCGACGCTGGATGCTGATGGCAAGCCGTCCTTCTGGAGCCATCGGATTACCGGCGCCTCGGTCGTGGGACGGACGATGCCGCTGAAGGATGGCGTCGACTTCGATGCGGTCGTATGCGCCGCCGATTTGCCCTACGACTTGCCCAACGTGCATGTGGAGTGGGTACGCCATTACCTGCCCGACGGATTGATTCCCGGGTTCTGGCGTGGTGTCGGCGCGGTGCATAACCTGTTCGTGGTCGAGAGCTTTATCGACGAACTCGCGCACGCGACCGGCAAGGATCCTGTCGCCTACCGGCGCAGCCTGCTGCAGAAGAACCCGCGCATGCTCGCCGTGCTGAACCTGGCCGCCGAGAAATTCGGTTGGGACGACAAGCCGCTGCCGGCACGGGTGGGACGCGGCATCGCCGTTGGCGGACCGTTCGACAGTTTTATCTGCGCGGCCATCGAGGTCGGCGTGACGCCGCAGGGTGACGTCGTATTGCATCGTGCGGTAGTCGTCGTCGATTGCGGCCTGGTGATCAATCCGAACGCGGTCGAAGCGCAGATGCAGGGCGGTCTTATCTACGGCTGGAGCGGTGCGCTGTACAACGAACTGACGCTGAAGAACGGCGCGGTCGAGCAGGGCAACTTCAACGATTATCGCTCACTCAGGATGAGCGAGGCGCCGCCTGTCGAAGTACACCTGGTACCGAGTACGGCCGCCTCCGGCGGCATCGGCGAACTCGGCACCGCGATCGCCGCGGCCTGCCTCGGCAATGCCGTGTTCTCGGCCACTGGCGTGCGCGTGCGCAACCTGCCGATCAATCGCACGCCGCTGTCGACCGGCAAGGAAGCGATGAAGTCCGTGCTGGCATCGCGAACCACGACGAAGAAGGAGCGCATGTCATGAGGTTCCGTCGCTTTTCCATTGCCATCGTCGTCCTGGTCATTCTGGGCGGCATCGCCTATTTCGTCCTCAATCGCACCGATCATGCCGATGGCACCGCGCCGGCCCTGGTCGGCGCACCGGCCACGGCCGATCCGGTCGCGCGCGGCGCTTACCTGACCAAGGCAGCCGATTGCATCGCCTGTCATACGGTGCCCGATAGCGGCAAGGAATACGCCGGCGGCCTGCCATTCAAGCTGCCCTTTGGCACGATTTACTCCAGCAATATCACCGCCGACAAGGAAACCGGCATCGGCGACTGGAGCGACGACGACTTCGTGCGCGCGGTACGCGAAGGCGTACGCAAGGACGGCAAGCGCCTGTATCCCGCCTTTCCGTATACGGCTTATACGAGCCTGAGTCGCGCCGACGTGCTGGCGATCAAGGCGTACCTGTTCAGCCTGCCACCGGTCAAACAGGTAACCCCGGACAACGACTTGTCCTTCCCATTCAACCAGCGCTGGGCGATGGGCTTCTGGAATGCACTGTCCTTCAAGAGCCAGCGTTTCGTCGCCGATGCATCGAAGCCGCCGCAGTGGAATGCGGGCAAGTATCTTGCCGATCTCGGTCATTGTGCCGAATGCCATACGCCACGCAACCTGGCTTTCGGCGTCAAACATGGCAGCGAATTCGCCGGCTCAGAGCAGGAAGGCTGGAAGGCGTACAACATCAGTTCCGATCCACGTTACGGCATCGGCGCGTGGAGCCAGCAGGACCTGGTCACGTATTTCCGCACCGGCCATGCGGACGGTCGTGGCTCGGCTTCCGGTCCCATGGCCGAGGTGATCAATTACAGCCTGCAGCATCTGGCGCCCGAGGATGCCGACGCACTGGCGACCTATGTGCGCAGCATGCCGCCGCAGAAGGGCGATATTGAAGTCACCGGCAAACCGGCCGCCGCGCTCGCCGCATCGAACCTGGCTCCGGCCGCCGATGCGACGCTTCCCCATGGCGGCAAGCTGTTCGCCGGCGCCTGCGCCAGTTGCCATCAGTGGAATGGCATCGGCCAGGAAACCCACTACGCGAGTCTGGTTGGTACGCGCGGGGTCAACGATCCTTCCGGTACCAATGTCAGCCAGATACTGTTGCAGGGTTCGAAGCTGCATATCGGCGATACGGACGTGGGCATGCCGGCGTTCGGCAGGGGTTATTCGGATGCCGAGATCGCTGCGCTGACGAACTTCGTGGTGCGGCAGTTCGGTGACAAGCAGGGGACGGTGACCGCCGGGGATATCGCCAAACGGCGGCAGCTTTGAGTCGACTGAGGCGCTTCGCTCCCGGTGTCCGGCCTACGCTCACTGCTGTCCGGGGAAAAGCGAGACCACAGCGACGGCCTGGCGAATCAAGAGCAAGCCGGCAATCGGGAAGTCACGGCCTCAAAGGACTCGCGAACAGGGTTCGCTCCCACAAGGTCGCGGCAACCTTCACCTCCCACAAGGTCGCGGCAACCTTCACCTCCCACAAGGTCGCGGCAACCTTCACCTGTGGGAGCGAACCCTGTTCGCGAGTCCTTGGGGGCCGGACCTTTCACGCTGGCGACCATAGGACGCGACGATCAACCAGCTTGCCCCGGGTCGGCCTCTGCCTCCCACAAGGTCGCGGCAACCTTCACCTGTGGGAGCGAACCCTGTTCGCGAGTCCTTTGGGGCCGGACCTTTCACGCTGGCCACCATACCGGCGCGATAGGCGCCGACACGATCGCGAAAACGCCACCAAAGCGCGAGGCGCCATTCCGCCAAGCCCACATGAAATGTATCGCCTCCTGGATTTGCAGAATTTCCCCGGACAGCAATAAGCGCCGGCTGGAATCCAGTGGCGATGCAATCGGATTTCGCGATATCAGTCGGCGGTGATGCGCATTTCGCGCACCAGGTTGCCGTTCAGCGTGAAGGCGAAGCGGCTCGGCCCATGGAAACCGTTTCCGCCAACCTTCACCTTCACACTTGCCCGGTCCCCGTGGGCCTCGCTCGAGACGATCGCCATGGTCGCCTTCGCGCCGATCAATTCGCGGTCGGACCATTCGCGAATGCGAGCATGGCCGGCATAACGGCTGCCCCAGTCGTCGACCACGCCGTCGGCGGCGAATAGCGCGAGGAAGGCCTCGGTATCGCCGGCGTTGACACTGTCGACGAAGGCTTTGACCACGGTCGGCGTCGGCATAAAGGGGACTCCGGATTTCGACCTTCGTACTTTGTTCCCGATGCGGTCCCATCGCAAGGATCCGCTGGCCCGCACCGGGCGAAAGTGCGATTATTGCAGCGATAGGAGTGCCGCCCATGACTGAACATATCCTGCAGATGTTCGCCACTTACGGGCTGCTGCTGGTCTTCGCCAACGTGTTCCTGGAGCAGCTCGGCATTCCGTTGCCGGCAGTGCCCACCCTGGTGGTCGGCGGCGCCCTGGCCGGCAGTGGCGTGCTGCCGCTGCTGCCCCTGGTCGGCGTGGCGGTGTTGGCCTGCCTGGTCGCCGATGCGATCTGGTTCGAGGGTGGCCGGCGCTTCGGTTCGCGGGTGCTCAGCACCATCTGCCGGATCTCGCTGTCACCCGATTCCTGCGTCCGGCGTTCCTCGGTATGGTTCGAGCGCTGGCAGGTCGGCATGCTGCTGGTAGCGAAGTTCATTCCCGGGTTGTCGACCATTGCCCCGCCGATGCTGGGGGCGATGCGCATCCGCTGGGTCACCTTCATTGTCTACGACCTGCTCGGCTCGCTGATCTGGGCCGGTATCGCGATTGGCGTCGGCTTCCTGTTCGCGCCGGCGATCGACCAGCTGCTGGCCTATATGCAACAGGCAGGTACCGTGGCCGGCGTCGTCGTGCTCGCCTTGCTGGTCTGCTATATCGCCATGAAATGGATCCAGCGCCAACAGTTGCTGCGCACCTTGCGCATGGCACGGATCACGGTGGACGAACTCAGCGAGCGGCTGTCCTCGGACCAGCCGCCGGTGGTGCTCGACGTGCGCTCGCACCAGGACCGCATGGTTGACGCGCGGGCGCTGCCCAACGCCTTGCTGGTCGACCTGGCCGCGCTGGAAGAAAGCCTGGGCGATATCGATCTGGATACCGAAATCGTTATCTATTGCCGCTGCCCCAACGAAGCGTCGGCGGCCTTCGCGGCGAAGAAGCTGATGCAGCGTGGCTATCGGCAGGTGCGGCCGCTGCTGGGTGGCCTGGATGCCTGGAGCGGCGCCGGTTACCCGGTGCCGCCCATCGGTTCCTCGCTCGCCAGCTGATCAGGCGACCGTATCGGCCGGCAGGCCGGCAAGCCATAGCGCGATGTTGCGCACATGCCGACGGATCGATCGCTGCGCCGCGGGTGACGTCGACAATGCATCGCCGGGCGCCTCGCTGACGAAGCTCGGCTTGCCGCGGCTGGGGTCCCAGTTGTAATCGACGAAATGGTGGAAGGTCGATTCGGCGATGGCCGGGCCGCCCGCGGCGGAAGGCTCGAAGGCCACCGCGATATTGAATGCCTTGCCGGTGACCTGGCTGCGGCCGGTGGCGATCACCCGAGCGGTGTCGTCGTCCGCCGGTTTGCCCACCGCGCCCTCGTGCGGGTGCGCTGCCAGGAAATGGATCGCGCCGCCGGGCTGGTCCGGATCGCGCAGTACCGGATGCGTCTCGCCGACGACCGCGATCTCCTGGAAGTCGCCGTTGGCGCCGGAGTGATAGTTCGGCCAGAGGATGTCTTTGGTGTAGGGGTCGTCGATGGCGCGATGTGCCGGGTCGGGGTCCAGGTTCTTGCTATGGAAGAAATGCGCGGCACCGACGCCGCCCAGCGAACAGACCGAACTGCCCAGGTCCATATGGTCGCGGGTAACCATGAGACCGCCGCCACGCTGGCGAAAGCGCGAGATGCCGGCGCAGTCTTCGCTGTCCAGCCCGTCGCCGGTATCCACGGCGAACAGCCACAGCTGCGAGAAATCCGAGGTATCGAGCGTGGAGAGCACGCTGTCCGGCTGGCCGACCGGATCGCGGTCGCGCGCGACCACGTCGAATACCGGCATGCCATAGATGTCGCGCAAACCGGCGAGATAGTCGCGCAGCATGTCGAAACGCGAGATGTTCCAGTCATCCGCGATGGTCGGGATGGTGGTCTGCAGCAGGATACGGTTGGCGTGGGGCATCAGTAGTACCGGGGTATGGGACCGAGTTGCGGGGTCATGGTGTCGGAAAGGTCCAGCATCACCTCGTCGACATAGCACCAGCCCCAGCCTTCGGGCGGATCGTAGCCTTCGATGATCGGGTGGCGGGTCGCATGGTAATGACGGGTCGCATGCCGGTTCGGCGAATCGTCGCAGCAGCCGACATGGCCACAGGTGCGGCACAGGCGAAGATGCAGCCAGGTGTCGCCGGTCCTGAGGCATTCCTCGCAGCCGCGGGCGCTCGGCGTGACGACGCGGATGCTGTCCAGGTGCGTGCAGTGCCGGGCCATGCGGAACCTCCAGGGTGTCTTCCGCCGATCATAGTCCAAAGCACCGTGACGTTCAGGTCACCCCGGAGGGCCGCCGCTGTTGCGTGGCACGGTGATGACACGGCGACCGAACAGACGTGCATCGATCGAGTAAGCGCCCGGACCGAGCAGGGCGAGCGCCGCCGCCGCGCAGACATTGAGCAGCAGCAACGGCAGGTCGATGGAGAGCGCGAGTTCGGTGCGCAGGTGGAGCAGGGCGAGAAGCCCGCAGGCCACCGATAGCGCAGGGGTCAGCAGGCCAAGGCATATCGCCGCGGCCAGGGGCAGGACAATGATCAGCGCCTGCGCCGGGGGCAGCGATAGTGCGCCGGCCGGGTCGTCGAGCACCAGCGACGAGGCGACGGCCAGGCGCAGGAGCAGCAGGCCGATACCGGGTCTTCCCGCGGGGAACATGGCGAAGAGTCGATGCACGCGCGCAGCCTAAACCGCTGCGGCGCGGACGGACAGCCGCATGCGAGGCGCGCCGTGCTCACCCTTTCGGGTAATCAGCTTGTAGGAATTGTTAATGGTATTCGCCGACGGTCGCGATCTGCAGCGCGGTCACGTCGGTACGCCGCCATGCGTATCGCGGGCGAACTCGCGAGGCGACATGCCGGTGACGCGGCGGAAGGTGCGGGTGAAATGGCTCTGGTCGAAAAAACCGAGTTCGGCTGCCATTGCCGAGATCTTCCGCCCCTCGCCCAGCAACATGCCCTGGGCCCGCTGGATACGCAGCTTGAGCACATAGTCCATGGGGCTCATGCCGGTACTGGCTCGAAAGAGGCGCGAGAAATGGAAGCGGCTGACGCAGGCGGCACCGGCGAGATCGGCGAGGCTGAAGCGTTCGCCGATATGCGTCTCGATATAGGCATGGGCGCGATCCAGCACGCAAGGCCGCAGTCCGGGACGGCGCGCGTAGGGATAGACCCGTCCGACCGGGTCGTGCGTAGCGTGGACCAGAGCGACCATGACGATGCCTCCTGCCGTTCCGATTCCCCTGACTGGATGGTGACCCGTATGTCGCCGTGCCGAAACCCTCCTTTGGTCGGCCCCTGTCTCACCCATTCGGGGGATGACCGAAAAGTCGCATGTCGGGTCGATCCGGGAGGCTGCTAGGATCCAGGAGAGATACGGCCGACGGGGGACGGCGCGCATCGACCGATCCGGGAGGCGCGCGTGATGAACATGGCCGTCGATTTGCCGATCAGGATCCTCGTCGTCGACGATCATCCGCTACTGCGCGAAGGCGTCGCGGCGGTCATCGAAACCCAGGCGGACATGCTGCTGGCCGGCGAGGCGACCGATGGCCACGAAGCCATCGAAGCCTTCCGCAGCCTGCGTCCGGACGTGGTCCTGATGGACCTGCAATTGCCCGGCATGAACGGCATCGAGGCGATCGCCGCGATCCGTCGCGAATTCGCCGCGGCGCGGATCGTGGTGCTGACGACGTATCGTGGCGACGTGCAGGCGCTGCGTGCATTCAAGGCCGGGGCGTCGGGCTACCTGCTGAAGAGCATGCTGCGCAAGGAGTTGCTGGAGACGATCCGCTGCGTCCATGGCGGCAAGCGGCGCATTCCCTCCGAGATCGCCGCCGAGATCGCCGAACACGCTACCGACGATGCCCTGACCATGCGCGAATCGGAGGTGTTGCACCATGTGGCGCTAGGCGATGCGAACAAGGAAGTGGCGAACGACCTCGGTATTTCCGAGGAAACGGTCAAGGCGCATATGAAGAGCATCCTGTCGAAGCTTGGCGCGAAGGACAGGACGCATGCGGTGACGATCGCGCTGCGCCGGGGGATTATCGATTCGTGAGGCTAAGGCCGTTTGTCTGAAAGACACCGCCCCAAAGGACTCGCGAACACGGTTCGCTCCCACAATGTCGCGGCTAGCCTTGTGGGAGCGAACCCTGTTCGCGAGTCCTTTGGGGCCAGGCATTCACGAATCAATACCCCGATACATACGGCGAACGCAGCGGCGTTGGCCGTAGCCCCGGCACCGCGCCATACCGGTCGAACAGGTAACGCACGTAGATGCCGCCGGTGAATTGCCGGTAATCCTGCGCGTTATTGAGTTCCAGTTGCCCGCCAACGAAGAGCTGCGGTGCCATCTGGTATTCGACGGATCCGGCGACGTTATAAGAGATGCCGGTCTTGGTCTGGCCGGGATATATCGCGCGCGCGCCCTGCGTATTGGCAATGCCGAGCAGTTCGGCCAGGGCTACCGCGCGGTCGGCGTCGGCCTGGCGTTCGGGGTCGCTCGGAAAGTAATCCGACGGGTCTTCCTTGAACGACTGCACGCCGGCGCTGGCCTGGACCTGCCAGTTAAGGCGACCGTTGCGGCCGTACCAGTTCAGCGGGAAACTCAGGTTCACATAGCGCTGCGGGCTGAAATAACCACCCTGGCCGAAGGTGAAGAAGCTGAGGTTCTTCTGGTAGTGCAGCAGGCTGAGGTTGAGTCCGGCGGTCAGCGATTCGGTGCTGCGATCGACCAGGTGCAGGTACATGCCCCCACCGGCTTCGGCGCGCTGGTTCGAGGCGACATTGCGACCTTCCATGGTGTGGAAAGAGCCGTAGCCATACAGGCCGACACTGCCGTCGTCGTGGGTGAGGTCCAGGCGCCCGCCGTTGGCGGTGATCGCGCCCCAGTCCTCGCCGGTCCGTTCGTCGCGTGCGCCGGCGAACGACAGGAGGCTGTCATTGACCGGACGCCGCGAGACATTGGCGACATAGCTGAAGTCGGAGGAAAGCTGGCCGGCATAACGGACGCCGCCGACCACGTCGGTATGGCGGAAACCCAGTGGCGTGGTGCCGACATCGGCGCGCAGGCCGTCGTTTTCGTAGCCGACAGAGACGCCGACGCCCGAAGCGCTCTGGCTACCGGATGACTTCAGGCTCTGGTTGACCGGCGCGAGCAACTGTTCGCGCAGCTGCGTGGGCGTAAGGTCGCGCAGCGCACTGCCTTGCAGCACGCGCAAGGATTCGACGTTGTCGGCGAGCAGGCTGCGGAAGAAGTCGCTGCCGAGGATGCGGTCGGCGGCGACGCCCAGGGGCGTATTCGCGCGATCCGCGGGCAGCAGCGCGACCAGGGCATCGAGCTGCGACTGGTTGATATTGAAGTTGGGGAACGCGGTGACGCTGGCCGGTCCACTGGTCAGCAGCAACTGGTTCAACGGCTCGTTGAGCAGGTTGTATACCGGCGTCGGCGATTGCGAGATCGACTTGTTCAGCGCCACCGTGGGGCCGCCGCCGAAGCGGCTGGCGGTGCTGTAGTTGTCGCCGACACTACCGGCGTCCAGCGTGGTCGGTGTGGCGGTGACCACGATCTTGCCGTTGCCGGCGCTGAAGCGCGCCTCGACCGGGACTTCCAGGTCGTCCAGCTTGCCCAGGCCATCCTCGCCGTCACGCGTGCGATAAACGGCGCCGGCGGAGATCGAACTGCTCTGCTCGGAGTGCAACTGGCGCAGTTCGTCGAGGATCGGGTCGCCGCTCGTGAGTGATGTCGCGGCGACGTCGCGTTGCGGCGGGGCGGGTACCTCACGGGCGACGGGTGCATTGGGGATCGGATAGTTCGTGGGCGCCGCGGCGACCGGGTCGGGAATCGACTGCGCCGCGGGTACGTCGTTATATGCGGCAGCGGGTACGGGAATGCCTGGTGCGGTCCGTACCGCGACCTGTGCCGCATCTTCGGACCATGGCGCCGATCCGTCGCCGACGGCCGCGGGGCCCGGTGCGGCGGAAGAAGGCGGTGGAATGTACGCAAGGTTCGCGGGTGCCGGCACGCTGGCGATGGAACGCGCGGCGGGCGAAACCCCGCCGCCGGTCATACCGGTGAAGGGATTGAAATTGCCACGACCCGCGGCGATGCCGTTCGGATCGCCCGGCACCGGCAAGCCGTTCGGCGTATGCCCGGCCAGTCGTGCCTGCGCATCGAGCGCGGCGCGGAAGTACTCTTCCGCCTTGCCGTTCTTGCCGGCGACGCGGTACATGCGACCGGCCGCGGCGAGCACGTCCGGCGAATCCGGCGCCTGCGCCAGGGCCTGGCGCACATAGGTCTCGGCGCTGCTCATGTCGCGGGTCGCCGCGGCGGCGTTGGCGGCGGCGAGCAAGGTATCCAGATCGTCCGGCGACTGCTGCAGGACCTTGCGGTAGAGCGCGAGTGCCTGGCCCTGGTCGCCGGCGGCGGCATACATGCGGGCAAGGGTACCGATCACTTTCGGATCGTCCGGGCGTTCCGCCAGCACGGGAGCGATCACCTCATAGGCCGCCTCCAGGTTCTTCTGCCGGCTGAAGGCATCGGCCTGGCGCAATACATAGGCCACGCGCAGCTCATCGAAACTGTGTTGCTGGGTCGGCGTCATCGTCGCCGGCTGCAGCTGGCGCAACAGCGCGGCCAACTCGGCATCCTGCCCGGTCTTCAGCAGGATCGATGCATACAGCAGGCGGTCGTCGACGCTTGGCGAGTCGCTGGCGGTCAGCAGCCGACGGGTCAGCTGCATCGCATGCCGGGCATCGCCGATATCGACATACGCGCCGGCCACGACGGCCATCAGTTGCGGTTGGCGATCGAGGTCGGCGCCGAGCGCCGATTCGGTCTGCGCCAGCAGCAGGCGCGCTTCGCCCTGGCGATTGCCTTGCGCCAGCCTTTTGGCCTGCTGGGCCTGGCTTTGCACCCAGAGCCGGCGCTGCAGGGCGATCATGTCCTTGCTGCGCGAGGCGGCGGGAATCTTGTCCAGCGCGGCGAGGCCGCCGGCCGGGTCGTTGCTTTCGGCCGAGAGCAAAGCGCTCGCATACAGCGCGTCGGGCAGGTCGGGCTGGGTGATCAGCAGGCCGTTCATCACGCTGCGTGCCTGATCGAGCCGGCCCTGCTTCTGGTAGACACGGGCGAGATCCAGGCGCACCCATGGGCTGTCCGGTGATTCGACCATGGCCGCTTCGAGCTGCTGCTGGGCGGTGGCCAGATCGCCGGCTTGCTCGGCGCGCTGTGCTTCGGCGCGACGCTGGCCGGCGCGTACCGAACTCAGTCCGCCGAGCTTTGCCTGCTGTTCGGGACTGAGTTGTTTTGCCAGAGCCATCGCCTGCTCGGGCTTGTTCTGCCGCGTGTACACCTCGACCAGTCCGCGTTGCGCGTTGTCGTCGCCGGGATGACGCTTCAGTGCATCGTTATAGGCGGTTTCGGCACCGGCGAGATCGCCCGATGCGGCCAGCGTATCGCCGAGCGCGACATAGCCGGCGGGCTGGTTGGCGTCGATACGAATCGCCGACTGCAGTGCCTTGGTCGCGGCCGGCAAGTCGTTGCGCTGGCGTGCCTCGAGCGACCCGCGGACCAGGTTCCAGTAGGTCGCGCTCGCCAGCGCCGTACGCCATTTGCCCGGGTTGGATTTCGATGCGCGTGTCAGGTAGTCCTGTGCCTCGGCAAACTTTTCCTGGCGCAAACGCACCAGGCCAATGCCGCCGGTGGCGTCGTTGTCGTCCTTGCGTGCGGCCAATGCTTGCTTGAACTGGTTTTCCGCACCGTTCAGATCGCCACCGTCTAGCATCCGGAACCCGCGCGTCGTCGCTGCGAGCACCGGATCGGCGGCGGGCGTTCCCTGGGCCAGTTTGGCCAGACGGTCGGCGATCGCCTGGTCGTTCGGCGCGTCGGCGAGATAGGCGCGATACAAGGGCGCGTCCTCGGCGCTCGCGTTGAGCCAGATCAGTGCCTGGCGTCGGCTGGCCTGGGCCTGCGAGGCTACCGATGGCGTTCCCTTGAGCGCGGTGAGCGCGCGGATGCCTTCGCGTCGGGTCGGTTCGCGATAGGTCAATAACTGGTCGAGGGCCAACCCGGTGGTGGCATCGTCCGGGTGCCTGGCGGCCAGTTGCTGCAGGCCGGTGCGGGCTTCGTCCCAGCCGTCGGGCGTGCCGGCCAGGGCCTGGAAGTATTCGCGCGCAATAGCGTCAGGTGGCGGCTGGTTGCCGAACAGTGCGCGGTACTGGCGTACGGCTTCGACATTGCGGCCGGTGGCCGCCGCACGACGCGCGCCATCGAGCGCGCCCCGCTGGTTGCCGATCGCCAGTTCGCCGCGAAGCTGTCGGGTGTGTGGATCGTCCGGATGGCTCGCTTCGAGCCGTTGCAGCAGCTTGTGCGCGCCGTCGACGTCGTTGGCGGAGATCGCCGCTTCGGCCAGCCCGTAGAGCGCATCGGGCTGGTTCGGGTCGATGCGCAGCAACTTGTTCCAGGTATCGCGGGCAAGATCGTCGCGGCCCTGGGCATGCCAGTAATTGCCCTGTTCGATGAGCTTGTCGGTGCCCGCGTCCTGCGCGTATACCGGCGAGCAGGCAAGGCATAGCCAGGCCGCGAGCGGCACGATGCGATGGGAGGTCAGCGATTTGCGTTGAGACATGATTTCTCCCAGCCAGTCTGCAGTCGGCCGGCGGCGGTAAAACCGAACCGCCCGTCGAGCCATCCCTTGCCGAACAAAATAAGCACGCGTTCGTAATACGGCAGCGCGCGTGGACCGACGCTAGCCCTGGCGACGATCTGCGCCTGCGTCGCGGCCAGCTCGGTTTCGCCCAGGGCCTTCAGGTAAGGCATCAGCGCGCCGGCATAGCCGACCGGTGCCGTGCCATAGCCGACGCCGAGCGCCGTATCGATTTTTTCGTTGAACTGGCCCTGGCTTCGCAGCAGCTTCATCGGGCCGCCCACCGCGTCGAGCAACGGTTCGCGCAGATCCTCGGCGGCGGAGAGCATGCCTGCCCACAGGTACACGCGGATCGCGTCGTAACTGCCGACATTGCCGCTTTTCTCATCGACGACATAGGCGCCGTCCTTCCAGCCGGACCAGTCCGGCACGAAGCCGCCCGGGGAACTCTCGCGTATCAGTTTCAGCGTGTTTTCGGTCATCCCGGCCCAGGGACCTTTGGGATCGACCGCAGCGAAGCAGCGCAGCAGCTGCAGCGGGAGATAACTGGCGTTGAGACGCCAGCGGTCCTTCTCGACGAAGCCCACCGCGCCGGGCAGCAGCATGCGCCCGAGACCGTCGACCGGCACGACTTCCTTTTCCACGACCAGTGCCAGCATGGCGCGGCCGAGCGCGGCATAAGCGTGGCTCGCCCACAGCCGCCCGGCTTCGATCAGCGCATAGGCGATCCACAGGTCCGAGTCCGCGGCGGAATTGTCGTCCAGGGTTTTCCAGTGGCCGTCCTCGCCCAGGCCCCAGCGCCACGCCGGCAGGCGCTTGCCGAGCGTGCCCGCGGCCAGGTTCGCGTCGGTCCAGTGCAGGATGCGTTCGAACAAGGCGCGGTCGTTGGCGACCAGGGCGAAGAACAGTCCATAGGACTGGCTCTCCGAGGTGGATTGCTGGGCCTTGGTATCCAGGTCGACGACACGGCCGTCAGCCTGCACGTGGCGTTTGACGAAATCGGTCCATTCCGGCCAAGCGCCGCAGGGTGCGGCGCGCAGCGACCAGGGCAGGCCGAGCGCGGGCAGGCAAAGCAGTGCTTTCAACAGGCGACGACGTTGCCGGTCGCCATGCATGCGCGTGCTCAATGTGTGTCCCTGCGCAGCCGGCGCGCGGCGAGCGGACGCAACGCGGCGCGCAGCAGCCACGCGGCGAGCAGGGCCAGCAGGATCGAGCCGAAGGCCAGCAGCAGCGGATGCCGGGACAGGAACCAGCGCAGCCACGTCAAAGGCGGGAGCTTGCCGACGTAATACGTGCTGTTGCCAGCCAGACTTTCGACCTTGCCGGCGCGGATCAGGGCGACGCTGCCCTGCACGGTCTTGATCAGGGTCGGGCTGGCCAGGGCGGTGAACAGGCCGCCGAGCTGTGCATCGTCGGCCATCACCGCGACGACGCTGCGCTGCTTCGCCAGTGGCGATTCGAAGCCGATCACGGCGATATCGCCGGGAGCGACATTGCGCGCCAGTTGCGCGGTGGTCGGCAGGTCGTCCCGGCGCACGTCGCCACTGGCCCAGTGCATGGCGCGGCCGACCCAGTCGCTGACCGGGAACTGGTAGCTGCGTCCGTCGCTGGTCAGCGGCATGGACGCTTCCCACTGGGTGAACAGCGGCTGGTTGCGTTTGGAGCCGAGTACCAGCAGGTCCTTGTCGGCGAACTGCTGCACCTGGGCCGCCTCGCCGAAGCTGACGCGCAGCGCCGGGTAACCGGTGGAACCGCCGACGCGACCGAGCAGGGCGAGTACGTTCGATACATCGTCCGCGCCGGCGCCGTCGGGCAGGATCACCGCGGTATCGGAAAGGTCGGCCGTCCGGGTGAACGGAAAGCCTGCATTGCCGAATGCGGCGAGGTCGGGCATGGCGATGTAGTGCGGCATGCCGGACAGGTCGATGGTCGAGTCGGCATCGATTGCGCCATGTACCTGGTCGTTGCCGGGTTGCGGCTTGCACGCCGCGGCCTGCGGCCGGTCGAAGTAGTAATGGAAGCGCAACTGGCTGCGCGAGGAGAACAGGTAGGCTGGCAGATGCAGGGTGGTATGCTGCGGCAGGCTGCCATCGCTGCCGATCTTCGCATTCCAGCGGGCCAGCAGCGAGTCGGGCGCCGGCGCCGCCGGCAAGGGCAGGGCGGCGACGAAGGCATCGTTGATGTCGACGCTCAGGCGTGACTGGTCCGGTGCCTGCGGTGGCGTGTAGCGGTACTTCAGGTCCACCGGGATGCCGTCGCTGCGCCAGGCGAACAGGTCCGGCGGCAGTTGCAGGTTGATTCGCACCACGTCCGGGTTGTAGCCGGTGACGTTGAGATCGCGCTCGGTGGCCAGTTCGCCGAAGCGCACGGGACGATCGCTGGGAATCCAGTTCGGCGCGTCGTACGGTTTACGCGGCGACACGTCCTTGAACGAGGTGATCGTGACGGTCGCGCCGGAGAGCGTCGCGGTGCCGATGGTCAGTGCCGTGGCGGCGGTCTGCAGTTCGGCGGCGTTGCGCCCGAGCACGAGCAGCAGCTTGCGGTTCGGGTCCTGCGGATGGGTCATCACGGCCAGGGTCGGGCCATTGATCGGCGGCAGGGTCAGGCCACCTGGCGAGGTGCCGGCGATCGCCAGCACAACGGCATTGCCATCGGCGGGCAGGCTGTCCAGGCTGACCGGGAACGAGGCGCCGCGATAGCCGGCGAGCGAACCGAACCACGAGGACACCGCGGCCGCGCTTTGCAGGGTGGCATGGTCGGGCATGCCGGCGAAGACGAAGGGCAGTTCCAGCGGACGCACGTCGCGCGGGTCGAAGAACGGCAGCGGCAGGCTGCCCAGTTCGTTGGCCAGGACCAGCGGCGTAGTCACCAGGGTCAGTTCACTGTCGTTGGCGACGTTGGCCCAGAGGCTGGTGTGGTCCGGGTCCTCGCAATCCCTGGTGTAGTGGCCGATCAGGCGCAGGTTCAGCCGGTTGTAGTCGGTGATCGAGCGCGGGTCGAGCACGATGTCGCGTTCGAGCGTCTTGCCGGCATCCGCGGTGGGCGTCGGGATGCTGGTGACCAGCACGTCGTTGACGCTGACATTGATCTGCGAGGTCTCGGGAATCAGCGCCGGCGAATAGGCGTAACGAAGGTGCAGGCTCGCGCTCTGCACGACTTCGTCCGAGCGCACGCTGAAAGGCACGCCGGCATCGCCCTGGATGCCGTGCAACTGGATCGGGTAGTCGATGCCGAGCTGGGTGAAGGTGGCTGTGCGCGAGGTGCCCGGCGCTTGCGCGGCGGCAGGCGGTGGCGCTGCGGCGTCCTGTGCGGTTGCCATGCCGGTGAGTGCGACGGCCAGCGCGAAGGCCAGTGCCGGTAGCGGACGCGTGCTTGCGATGCGGATACCCATGTTCACTCTTTACCCGTGGGTGCGGCGTTCGCCGGTTTGCGACGGAAACCCTGCGTCGCGCTTTTCACCGTATAGACGGCCAACTGGCGCAAGCCCGCCAGGCTGACCCTGGTGATATGGGCGAACGTGCGCAGTGGCTTGTCGCCTTCATGGTGGCCCCAGCGGCTGGCCCAGATATCGGCACGCGCGAAGGTATTGGCGACCAGCCAGCTTTCCTGCTCGATATCGAGTTTGCCGAAGGCGATATTCATGCGCCGGTCGTAGCGATGCACGACGGAGGCTGGCAGGCGGCGCTCCTCGCCACGGCGGGTCAGGCCGAGTTCGAGCGTCGCACCGGTGCCGAGCGCGCTGTCCTGGTCCAGTTGCAAGGCCATGCCGCCGGTGGAGAAGTCGATCGAGTGGCCGGGGATGGCGACGCCGTTCGCATAGACGGTCACCGGGATATCCAGCGTGGTCCGGTGCGAGTCGCGTACCTGGCGGGTTTCGGTGGCGGCGGCGACGCTCGCGCCGAGGATGACGATGTTGTAGATCGTCCAGGCTACGTTGAGCCAGATCGTGGCCAGTTCGCCGGTTTCGCCGAAGTAGAACAGGCGGAAGCCGGCGGCGACCAGGCCGGCGACGTTGAGCATCAGCAGGAAAAGGTAGGGCCGGGCGATCGTCGCGTCGAAATAACCCTCGGCGATCAGGCCGCCCTTGGCGGTGACGTTGAATGAGCCGAGCTTGGGGTTGACCAGCGCGGCGAAGGTCGGCCGGAGGATGTACCAGGCCAGTACCGACTCGTACACCTCGTTCCAGAACAGGTGGCGAAAGCGCCCCTGCACCCGCGAGTTGGTGATGTTGGCATGGAAGATGTGCGGCAACGCCATCGCCATGATCATCACCGCGGAGGCATGGATCACGTGGGCGCCGAAGAACAGGAAGGCCAGCGGCGCGGTCAGGTAGATCAGGCGCGGCAGTCCGTAGAAGAAGTGCAGCATGGCATTGAGGTAGCACAGCCGCTGCGCGATGCTGAGCCCAGGCCCGGTCAGCGGATTGTCGATGCGGAAGATCTGGGCCATGCCGCGGGCCCAGCGGATGCGCTGGCCGACATGGCCGGACAGGCTCTCGGTGGCCAGGCCGGCGGCCTGGGGGATCGCCAGGTAGGCGCTGTTATAGCCGGCACGGTGCATCTTCAGCGCGGTATGCGCGTCCTCGGTCACCGTCTCGATGGCCACGCCGCCCACTTCGTCCAGGGCGCTGCGGCGCATGACCGCGCACGAGCCGCAGAAGAACGTGGCGTTCCACAGGTCGTTGCCGTCCTGGAGCAGGCCATAGAACAGCTCGCCCTCGTTGGGCACGATGCCGAAGGTGTGCAGGTTGCGCTCGAACGGATCGGGCGAGAAAAAGTAATGCGGCATCTGCATCAGGCTGAGCTTCGCATCCGCGCCGAACCAGCCCATCGCGATCTGCAGGAAGGAGCGGGTCGGCACATGATCGCAATCGAAGATCGCGACGAACTCGCCGCGGACGTTCTTCAACGCCGCATTGATATTGCCCGCCTTGGCATGCCGGTTGTCCGCGCGGGTGACATGGGTGACGCCGACCTCCTCGCAGAAGCGGCGGAACTCGTCGCGGCGACCGTCGTCCAGTACGCAGATGTTGATCTTGTCCCGTGGCCAGTCCAGTTCCAGCGCGGCGAGTACGGTTGGCCGCACGACCTGCAGCGATTCGTTGTAAGTGGGAATGAAAACGTCGATCGTCGGCCAGTCGGCACGGTCGACGGGCAAGGCGACGGGCTTGCGGCCGAGCGGCCATAGCACCTGGAAATAGCCGAGCACCAGGATGACAAAGGCATAGACCTCGGCCACCACCAGCCCCGCGCCGAGGATGGCGTCCAGGGTGGTCTCCATCTGCAGCGTTTCGGTCAGTCGCCAGTACATGTAGCGCGAGGAGACCGCGAGCGACAAGGCCATCATCGCCAATGCGGTCAGCCGGCCGGGAATGCGCTTGAGCCAGATGGCGGCGACCGCCAGGACCACCGAGAACATCAATTGCTGTTCGATCGGCAGGGGTGCGACGACCACGATGCCGAAGGCGGCGATGACGACCAGCCAGCCGAGCAAGCGGATGGGGGCGCTGGCGAATCCTTGAAGGCGGGACCGGGGAGCGGCTTCTTCGGCTGGCGTCATGGAGGTGCACAGGTGCGGAATGGGGGAGCGGTACGGTGAAGCGGTGTCGCCCTCGCCCTGGCGTGACAGCCGCAGTCACCTGTGCGGACGGCGGCAGGACTATTGACGACGCGAATGGTCATGCAGCGCCGGAACCTGGTCCGGCACGCAAGCGACGCAGCGGGCTGTCCGAGACCTTGCCCTGGACCGGTTCGATCGCCAGGAGGCGCGCGAACAGGGACTGCAAGGGCGTCGTTCCGGGAGCGCCAAACGTGACGGGCGCGGTTTCGTCGATGACCGGCAGGGGGCGCGCGGGCGGCAGCGCATCGTTCATCGCAGGCATGTCGCTGCTGGCGATGGCCGGTGCCACTGGCGGCCGTTCGCGCTCGGGAGCGGCCGTAGCGGGGGCCACCGGAGCGGGCGCCGGCTTTTTCGGTCGCGACGGGGCGAAATCCTGATAGGTGTCGGGGGCGCCGCCGATACTTTCGAAGAGGCGCAGCACATCGTCGGAATGGGTCATCGTCTACTCCAGGGCGGCCGGAACTCAGTGGCCCGCCCGCGCGAGGCGCAGACGGGTCGACCGGTCACCCGTGTCGTTCGCGCCAGGATCTTCGGCGCGCACTTCCAGACCGGTTCCCATACCAGCCTGCACGAACCATGCCTGATAAACGCCCTCGAGGAAGCCTACCGCCCAGGCGGCCGAATCCGGGCCCATCGCGCGCACCAGCGGCGCACCGTAGTGCCGGATTTCCAGATGCTGGGGATGATCGCGAAGCACGGCATAGCCGAAGTCGCTTTGCTGCCAGCGCGCGTTGGCCGCCGTGGCCCATTCATCGAGGTTGTCGCAACCGTCGATCGGATGCTCGGCCGCGTAGCGCGAGCCGATCCGCGCCATCAGGCGTTTCAGATCGTGGGTGGGCAGCGCCTCGGCGAATTCGCCGGCAAGGGCGCGCATGAAACCACGCCATTGCATGGCGCAATGGCCGGCCTCGTAGTAATCGAGCAATCGGTCGGATTCCATGGGTCCCCAGCATCCCTCTCCGGTGACGGCAGCGCGGTCTTCACGTCTGCCGACATGCAGTGGGACTTACCTTACATCGAATGAGAAAGGTATATGTGCATGGAACGCACGAATCCGATAGTGCTCGTTCAGTCGGCTACGAAATCAAGCGCGACGCCGTTGATGCAGTAACGCTGGAACGTCGGCGGCGGGCCGTCGGGGAAGACATGCCCGAGGTGGCTGCCGCAACGGCTGCAATGGACCTCGGTACGGACCATGCCGTAAGCCTTGTCCTCGCTGGTTTCCACCGCGCCGGGCGCCGGGATGTCGAAGCTCGGCCAGCCGGTGCGGCTGTCGAACTTGGTGCCCGACGTGAACAGCTTCTGGCCGCAGCCGACGCAGGCGAAGCTGCCGGTGCGGGTTTCGTGCAACAGCGCACAGCTGCCCGGACGCTCGGTGCCATGGCCGCGCATCACGGCATACTGTTCCGGTGTCAGCAGGCTTCGCCATTCCGCGTCGGTATGGGTCACGGGGAACGCGTGTTCGGTTTGCTGGCTCATGACGGCTCCTGGAAGGGGGAAGGCTGGGTCTGAAATGCGTCCCCCGACGTGATGAATCAAGCCACGTCAGTCTTTCTTCGACGGCTCGGGCTTCTGCTGGCTGGCGGCCTGGGCACGCAGGAAATCGCCAATTTCTTCCTTGGATACCTTGCCGTCGTGGTTGGCGTCGATCTGGTCGAAGTGTTTGGCGATGAAGGGGGTCTTGCCGGCACCGGCTTCGTCCTTGCTGAGCTGGCCATCCTTGTCCTTGTCGGCCGCGGTGAAGTTCTTGGCCATGCGGTCCAGCTGGGTAGCCATGGCACCGGCGCCGTTCTGCGCGAAGGCCGCGCCGGATGAAGCGATGAGGGCAAGGGCGAGCAGGGCGGTGGTCTTGATGGACATGATGGCTCCTCGGTCAGCGGTGTCGCACCTTCTTACGCCGATTGGGGTGATGGGGGAATAGATTTTTTTGCTGGCGCAGGCACTCGGGATTTTGCTGCTTTTCACCAGGCCCGGCGGTACGATAAGCGGCTGACGACCACGCACGTCGATCCCCCCGGAGCACCCCATGTCCCATCCCGTTCGCGAGCCTCACGGCGCGCGCGAACCGACGCCGGCCGGTATCGGTGCCGGCCTGACCTTCGCGATGGCGGCAGCCTGCGGCCTGGCGGTGGCCAACATCTACTACAACCAGCCGATGCTTGGGCTGATCGACCGCGAATTTCCCGGCGCGGGTGCCGCCGGCATCGTGCCGACGGCGACACAGCTCGGTTATGCACTGGGCCTGCTGCTACTGGTGCCGCTGGGCGACCTGGTCGAGCGGCGGCGTTTGATCGTCATCCAGTTCGTCCTGCTCGGCCTGACCCTGGTCGGCGCGGCGCTGGCGCCGGATGCGTGGACGCTCGCCGGTGCGTCCCTGCTGATCGGCGTCGCCGCGACGGTCGCCCAGCAGATCGTGCCGTTCGCGGCGACGCTGTCGGCGCCCGAATCGCGCGGACGCACCATCGGACGGGTCATGAGCGGCCTGCTCTGCGGCATCCTGTTCAGCCGTACCTTGTCCGGTTTCGTCTCGACCCATTTCGGCTGGCGCTGGATGTTCTGGATCGGTGTGCCCCTGTCCCTGCTCGGTGCGCTTGGCATGGCGCTATGCCTGCCGCGCAGCCGTCCGTCCTCGACGCTCGGTTATGGCGCACTGATCGCCTCGCTCGGCGAACTGTGGCGCAACGAACCGGCCCTGCGCCGGGCGACGGCGACACAGGCAGCCCTGTTCGCCTCGTTCATTTCCTTCTGGACGATCCTGCCGTTGTACCTGATGGAGCACTACCGGTTGGGCGCCGATATCGCCGGTCTGTTCGGCATCGTCGGCGCCGCGGGCGTGTTCGCCGCGCCGATGGCCGGGCATCTCGCAGACCGTCGCGGGCCGCGGCTGGTGATCGGCATGGGCACGGCGATCGTCGCCGCATCGTGGCTGCTGTTCGGTGCCTGGGTGGCGATCGCCGGCCTGGTGATCGGGGTGATCCTGCTCGACTTCGGCGTGCAGAGCGCGCTGGTTTCCAACCAGCACGTGATCTATGCCCTGCGGCCGGAAGCGCGTAGTCGGCTCAATACGGTGTTCATGAGTGGCATGTTTATTGGTGGCGCGCTGGGGTCTGGTGGCGTTGCCATTGCGTGGCATATGGGTGGCTGGTGGGCAGTGTGTGTGTTTGGTGCTGTTCTGGGGTTTGTGGCGTTGGCGCTTGAGTTTGCTGGTCGTCGACGTGGGTGAGGTTTTCGTAGCGTAGGCGCTGCGCGCATGGTTTGGAATGCCCGCTGCCGCGGGCATGAGGCCCTGTGGCGTCTGGCCTCAAAGGACTCGCGAACAGGGTTCGCTCCCACAAGTCCGCGCCACCCTGCTCGTGTGGGAGCGAACCCTGTTCGCGAGTCCTTTGGGGCCAGACCTTTCACGCTGGCAAAAATAGATACACGGCGATCAGCCGGCTCATGATCCCGGGGCCCCGCCGGCCGCCCCGCGCAGCGGGCACGCGATCGGGGTGGCCTCTTTGGGTTACTTTTCTGGGCCGTTCCAGAAAAGTGACTCGGCCTCCGGCAGGAGGGCGAAACACCGGCGCCATAGGCGCCGACACGAATACGAAAGCCCAAATAATCTACCGCGGGATCGCAACACCACATAGCACGCCGTTGCTAAATTCACTGCGACATTCAAAACGCTGGATGGCCCAAGCCAGCGGGATCATACTGTTGGGGTTGGACCCTGGCATCCCCCTGACTGGAGCATTCCCATGAGCGCACCGACGATCAAAGAACGCAGGAAAGCCCCGCTGAATACGCCGAGCGGCCTCAGCGACGAGGCGACGCGCGATATCACCGCCGAACTGAATGCCTTGCTGGCCGATGTGTTCGGCCTGTACATGAAGACCAAGAACTACCACTGGCATATGTCGGGCCCGTATTTCCGGTCCTACCACCTGCTGCTGGACGACCATGGCGACCAGATCTTCGCGATGACCGATGCGATCGCCGAGCGCGTGCGCAAGATCGGCGGCACCACGCTGCGCTCGATCGGGCATATCGCCCGCCTGCAGCGCCTCTCGGACAACGACGCCGACTTCGTGACCCCGGACGACATGCTCGCGGAGCTTCGCGAAGACAATATGCGCCTGGCCGCTTATATGCGTGCCACGCATAGCCTGTGCGACGAATATGGCGACCTTGCGACAGCCAGCCTGCTGGAGAACTGGATCGACGAGACCGAGCGTCGCGTATGGTTCCTGTTCGAGTCCGGTCGCACGACCTGATTCAGGGCAGGTAAGAGGCCAGGTAGCGCGCCGTCCGGCTCTTCGGCGCGCGCGCTACCCTGGCCGGTGGACCGCTGACCACGATGCGGCCGCCCGCGTCGCCCGCGCCCGGGCCGACATCGATGACCCAGTCGCTGGCCGCGACCACCCGCATGTCGTGCTCGACAACGATCACCGTGTGGCCGGCGTCGACCAGCGCATCGAGCTGGCGCATCAACCGGTCGACATCGGCCGGATGCAGGCCGGTGGTCGGTTCGTCCAGCACATAGAGCGTGTGGCCGCGGTGCGCACGCTGCAGCTCCGTCGCCAGCTTGATCCGCTGCGCCTCGCCGCCGGACAGTTCGGTGGCGGGCTGGCCCAACCGCAGATAGCCCAGGCCGACGTCACGCAGGACATCGAGGGATCGCATCAGCGAAGGCTCATCGGCGAAGAACGTGCAGGCCGCCTCGACGGTCATGCCGAGTACCTCGGCGATGTTCTTGTCCCGCCAGGTGACCTCGAGCGTCTGCGCGTTGTAGCGCGCGCCGTGGCAGGTCGGGCAGGGCGTGTATACGCTGGGCATGAACAACAGTTCCACGCAGACGAAGCCCTCGCCCTGGCAGGTCTCGCACCGGCCCTTGGCCACGTTGAACGAGAACCTTCCCGCATCGTAGCGCCGCGACTTCGACAGTTTCGTCGTGGCGAACAGCTTGCGCACGTGGTCGAAGAGTCCCGTGTAGGTGGCGAGGTTGGAGCGGGGCGTGCGGCCGATGGGTTTCTGGTCGACGCGGACCAGTCGCTTGATCGTTCCCGCGCCTTCGGCGATACGGCCACCGGTCGCCTCGGATACGGAACGTTCGAGCACTTCGCCTTCGTCATCCATCGGTGGCACGTCTTCGCCCAGGTGGAGGGCAACCAGTTCCACCAGTGCCTGGGTGACCAGGCTCGACTTGCCCGAACCCGATACGCCGGTCACCGCGGTGAAGGCGCCAAGCGGAAAGGCGGCGTCAACGCCATCGAGGTTGTTGCGTGTGATGCCGGCGAGTCTCAACCAGCCTTGCGCCGGCCTGACCGTTCGCGCGGCCGTTGGCGCGGCACCGAAGATATAGCGTCGCGTCTGCGAGGCTTCGACCGCGGCAAGCCCGGCCGGCGGTCCGCTATAGAGAATGTGCCCGCCGTGTTCGCCTGCGGCCGGGCCGACATCGACGAGCCAGTCGGCATGGTCGATCACATCGACTTCGTGCTCGACCACGAAAAGCGAGTTGCCGGCGCCCTTGAGCTGGTCCAGCGCGTTGAGCAGGGCCTGGGTATCGGCCGGATGCAGGCCGGCGGACGGTTCGTCCAGTACATAGACCACGCCGAACAGGTTCGAGCGGATCTGCGTGCCGAGGCGCAGTCGTTGCAATTCGCCGGGCGACAGCGTTGGCGTGCTGCGTTCGAGGGTGAGATAACCGAGGCCGAGATCGACCAGGATGACGATGCGCGCCAGCAAATCCTCGGCAATGCGTTGCGCAACGGTCGCCTTTTCCGGATGGTCGCCAAGCATTGCCTTGAGTTCCGCCGCCGTACCGTCAGCCATGGGTCGCAACACGTCGGCGAGGCGTTTCAGCGGCAGGCGCGACAGTTCGGCGATATCCAGCCCGGCAAAAGTCACCGACAAGGCCTCGCGTCGAAGTCGCTTGCCATGGCAAAGCGGGCATTCGGTGCTACCCATGTAGCGGGACACGCGGTTCTTCAGCATCTCGCTTTGCGTGTTGGCGAAGGTGTGCAGCACATAGCGTCGCGCGCCGGTGAAAGTGCCGTTATAAGCCGGCGCCTCGCGGCGTTTGATCGCACGCCTGACCTCGGCCGCGCTGAATCCGGGATACACCGGCACCACCGGCTGCTCGTCCGTGAACAGGATCCACTCGCGATTTTTCTTCGCCAGTTCACGCCAGGGCCGGTCGATGTCGTGGCCGAGCGTCGTCAGGATGTCGCGCTGGTTCTGCCCATGCCAGGCCGGCGGCCAGGCAGCGATCGCGCCTTCGCGGATGGTCAGCGTATCGTCGGGCACCATCGAGTGTTCAGTGACTTCATAGACACGGCCGAGGCCATGACAGGTCGGGCAGGCACCGGTCGGCGTATTCGGCGAGAACGCATCCGAATACAGGATGGCCTGGCCGCGAGGGTAGTGACCGGCGCGCGAATACAGCATGCGCAGCGAGTTGGAGACGGTCGTGACGCTGCCGACCGACGAGCGCGAGGTCGGTGAGCCGCGATGCTGTTGCAGGGCGACCGCGGGTGGCAGGCCTTCGATCGAGTCCACTTCGGGTACGCCAACCTGGTCGATCAGTCGACGCGCGTAAGGCGATACGGAATCGAAGTAGCGCCGCTGCGCTTCCGCGTACAAGGTGCCGAATGCCAGGGACGACTTGCCCGAACCGGACACGCCGGTAAAAACGACCAGCGCATCGCGCGGCAGGTCCAGGTCGACGTTCTTGAGGTTGTGCTCGCGTGCGCCGCGCACACGAACGAAGCCCGGCGGTGGCGTGGCAGCGGCGGGCGATGGCTTCTTGCGGGACATGGACGTGCTCTGCTGCTCGGGCGGGAAGGGTAGTCTCCCCGGCCGTCGATGGACAGAGTGTGTTGCGACCGCGATGGCTTCGGCGCAAGCTCGGCTCTCAACCGCCTGGGCGCGGCGTAGCGCGCTCGAACCTCACTAAGGTAGGTCGGTCATGCGTCTGAAAACATTACATTTGATGGTCGGTGTCGCCCTGATGTGCGTGGCACCGCTGGGGCTTGCCGATACCGGGCATGCAATGAAAGGCCTGACCCGGACCGTGGTCACGAAAGGCGACGTTGCCGAGGCGGGTTACGAGGCGGTCGTCGTACGCGTCACCCTGGCGCCCGGCGGGACCTCGGGACGGCATACGCATCCGGGCGACGAGATTTCCTATGTCGTCAGCGGCGAAGGTGTCCTGCAGGTCGATGGCCAGCCGAGTCAGTCACTCAAACCCGACCAGGCCTTTATCGTGCCGGGCGGCAAGATCCATGAACTGACGAATCCCACGGACAAGCCGCTGAATCTGATCGGCACCTACGTAGTAAAGAAGGGCGAGCCCCTGGCCACCCCCGCGCATTAATCTTCCCTATCCAGCACATCCGTAGCCACGACCGCGCGCTCCGCCTCACGCCGCGATACGGGCGATGGGCTTGCGCCGCCATCGAGCAGGCGACGTGTCGCCGGGTCGATTCCGTAGGAAAGGATCGTCTGCGCGCGCGCCGGTAGCGGTGTATCGATGGTGGCCAGCGGCTGCTTGCGCGGTGCCGGCATGGGCGTGCCCCATTGCGTGGCGGCGCGGGCGCGTCGATCATCGTCGAGCGGTTCGGATTCGCCGAGGACGATCCGCGGCGAACCCGGCGCACGGATCAGGTTGACGTTCCGATAGGGGTGTCGACCGCCGGAATGGCCAGGTGGTTTCACGCGGTGTACCTCGCTGGGCTGGAACAGGTCATCGATCGCGGACGGATAAGGCATGGCGAGAATCTACCAAGTTCCGAACATGGGCGAAGCGCGGATCCGCGTTGCCCTGGTGTCGGACCGTGGACAGGCGGACCTGCTGGTCCACCGGGTAAGTAGCTGGGGCATGGCGCATGGCGATTCCCGCTGGTTCATTACCCGTGATCGTTTCGACGCCACGGCGTGGGTGTACTTCTGCAGTATCGGCATGTCGCAGGTTCGCGTGTGCTTCGTCGATACCTATGGCGAAGCGGGCTGGCTGGTAGAGCATAAGCTCAAGGGACGTTTCTAGGGAGCCTAGGGTGCCGGTTCGGCTGGCGGCGGGAGCTTGATCACCGGTGTCTCACGGATACCGAGCACATTCTGCACTCGCGGCGCGGCGCGCACGGCGGCACTGGTGGAAGCGAACTGGCCGATGGCGACGACCGACCAGGGCTCGTTCTCCGCATCGAGCGTGGCGACATGGGCCAGCGGCATGCCAAGGCCGGCTTTCTCGACGCGCTGTACCGCGGCATCGGCATCTTCGTCGGTAGCGAACTGGCCGATCTGCAGTGCGTAGGCGGGCTTGCCCTTGTCCGGGGCGGGTTCGTCGACTGCGGCGGTGACCAGCAGGGAGTCGAGTCGGACCGGTGCGCCTTTCTTCGGCGTACCCGAGGGCTCGGGTGCGGGCGAGCCGACCGCGAGCGGCATCGCGGCGACCGACGGTGAGGCAACGGGCGCCGGGGATTTGACGGCCGCCACCGGCGTGGCGGTTTCCTTGCCGGAGAGGCGATCGCCGAGCGTGGCAAGCGGCTGGCGCATGCTGTCCGGCGCCATGGTGCCGGCTACAAACATGCATGCGCCGAACACGATGATCAGGACCAGAAGCCCCAGTTTGGCGAACATGCCGACTTTTCCCCGTTGCGCGCGTCGTGCGCGACACATGGTGCCACCGCCGGGCACGGCGCGCGAGTGCCCGGTGGAGCGGTTCGTATGAAAAAGCGGTGTTGCGGACCCGCCCGGAGGAGGGATACATTCGGTGATCTTGGGGGATTCAAGGCAATCTGATGGCGACTGCCATGCGGTCGGTCCGGCGCGCGTATCGTGCCGGTGCCCACGTCCCCGCTCTCAACGGGCCACGCCATGGATGATGTACTGCGATTCAACCTGCTCGGCTCGTCGCCGCAGTTCGCACATGCGATTGCGCAGATCCGTCGTATCGCTATGTTCGACGTCACGGTGCTGGTCGGCGGCGAAACCGGTACCGGCAAGGAACTGGCTGCACGCGCGGTGCATTACCTCGGCGCGCGATCGTCCAAGCCCTTCATCCCGGTCAACTGCGGCGCCCTCGCCGAGACCCTGGTTGAAAGCGAATTGTTCGGCCACGAACGTGGCGCGTTCACCGACGCGAAGATGGCCGCCAGTGGACTGATCAGCGAGGCCGATGGCGGCACCCTGTTCCTGGATGAAATCGACGCGCTTTCGCTGAAAGCCCAGGCGGCCTTGCTGCGCTTCCTGCAGGACCGCACCTATCGTCGCGTCGGTGGGGCGGTGACCCGGCAGGCCAACGTACGCTTGATCGCCGCCAGCAATGCCGACCTGGATGCCCTGGTCGAGACCCGACACTTTCGTCGCGACCTGCTGTACCGGCTGAAAGTCCTGCCGCTGACCATGCCGCCGCTGCGTGAGCGTGGCAATGACGTCATCGAACTGGCCGAAGCGTTTCTTGCCAGGCTCAACGTCGATTACCTCGGCTACACGCTGGCCAAGCGATTCCACCCGGACATGCTTGAAGCGATAAAGCGCCACCGCTGGCCTGGCAATGTCCGTGAACTGGAGCATTTCATCCAGCGTGCGTACCTGATGTGCGAGGGCGAGGAACTGCGGGTCGACACGCAGCAGGCCGCGCCGGTGGATACCGGGACGGATCGCTACAGTGCGATATTCAAGGAAGCCAAGGCGGTCGCGGTCGCCGACTTCGAACGCAGTTACGTGATCGCTGCCATGCAACGCGCCCAGGGCAATATTTCCCAGGCGGCACGATTGGCTGGCCAGGATCGCAGTGCCTTCAGCAAGCTCGTGCGCAAATACCGGATCGAGCGAGCTGAGGAACAGGAGCAAGACGCGATCGACCGATGAACATCGCACCGGACCCGTGGTCGGTGCGATGTGCCCTGGCGCAGGTTCGACCGGCGTCATGCCACATCCGTGGAGTGCCGCGATGAATGCTCCCGTACGTGTTGTCGCGGATGCCATCATCCAATACCTGGCCGAGCATCCCGACGGCGCCGACACCGCCGAAGGCATCCATCAATGGTGGTTGCGTCCCGGCGTCGCGAATCACACGCCCGAGACGACGGTTCACGCACTCGAGCTATTAGCGATGGAAGACGTCGTCGAATCCCGGCGTATCGGTTCGCGCGTGCTTTGGCGTCGGCGCCGCACAGCAGATTGAGATAACCATCACAACCCGCGCGCATATTCTGTGCCGGGTTGTCTTCGTCGTCGGCTCCCTAGGTGATTTTCTTCCTACCCGGGCATGAAACGACACACCCCCGCGTCGCCTCGATATTCCGGGCACCCGCTCATCTCTGCTCCGCCGCGTGCGCTGGCAGGTGTGTGCAAACACACACGGTCGGCCGTGTCGGATCGTCCGCGATTTTCGATTTAGTCAATGAATTCAACACCGTGATCGCTTGGCACGGTATTTGATTCAACACTCGTGCAACGCCTGCGGCCGTTCCTGTCCGTCATCCGCAGCCGCCAACTCAACGAGGCACGTACATGACTGTCGAGAGCATTCAACAAAAGCTGCTGCGCGTGCGCCCGCCACGTGTGCGTATTACCTACGATGTCGAGACCGGCGGCTCGAGCGAAAAGCTGGAGCTCCCGTTCATCGTCGGCATGTTCGCCAACCTGTCGGGGGAACTCGACGCCGGTTCGCTGCCGGCGTTGAAGGACCGCAAGATGCGGGACATCGACGCGGAATCGTTCGACAAGATCCTGGCCGACAGCGCGCCGGAGATCAAACTCAACGCCATTCCCGACCTTATCGCCGGCAATGGCAAGAAATTGCAGGGCACCCTTGGCTTCTCCAGCCTGGCGGACTTCGAACCGCTGGCGGTGGTCGGCAAGATTCCCAGCCTCAAGCAGCGCTTCGATGCACGCGGCGACCTGCGCAGCCTGCAGTCGATGGCCGAATGCAACGATTCGCTCGCCGCGGTCATGGACCAGGCGACGCGCGACTCAGCGGCGATGGGCACGCTCAAGACGCTGTTCGGCACCGACAATCCGGACGACTGGGCCGCGGCTGCGATCGATCCGAACGATAGTTTGCCGCCGGTCGCCCAGGGCGCGGATGTTCCCGACGTCGCGGTCGCGATGATGACCCTGCTCAAGGGGCATATGGCCGGTAACGTGCCATCGGCGGAAACAGCGAAACTCGCGGCCGATGCCAGCAAGGGTGCCGCGGACACGGCCAAGACGGCTGCGGCGACGGCGGCGACGGCGTTGACCGCCGCGCAGGATGCCGCCAAGGCAGCGACCGCCGCGTTGACCAGCGCCACGGACGCCGCGCAGAAAGCCTCCGGCGACAAGGCGATTGCCGATGCCAACACGGCACTGATCGCGGCGCAAAAAACCAGCGACGATGCCGCTACCGCCCTGGTGCTGGCCCAGTCCACCGCCGCGACGGCCACCGACCTCGCTACCCGCAGCGCGCAAACCGCGGCGGATCAGCAGGCGGCCTTCCTCGCGATCGACCCTGTGTTCAAATCCCGCCGGCTGATGGCACGTTACACGCGTGAAATCATCGTGCCGATGGGCGAAAAGGAACTGGTCCACGTCGCCCTCGGCGCCAACGGACTTATCGACGAACGTGCCGGCGGCATCGATATCCAGATCGGCCGTCAGCTCGACGCGGTGATGCATGCGCCTAATTTCCAGGAACTGGAAGCAACCTGGCGCGGGCTGTTCTACACCGTCTCGCGTACCGAGACCGGGACGATGCTCAAGCTGCGCGTGTACAACGCGAGCAAGGACGACCTGCGCAAGGAGCTGGAGAAGGCGGCGGACTTCGACCAGAGCTGCATCTTCAAGATGGTTTACGAGGCCGAGTTCGGCACCTACGGCGGCCTGCCGTACAGCCTGCTGCTCGGCGGCTACGAGTTCGACCGTACGCCCAACGACATGTCGTTGCTGAACAATATGACCAAGGTGGCCGCCTCGGCGCATGCACCGTTCATCGCGGCGGCATCGCCCGGGCTGTTTGGCCTGGACGGTTACGACAAGCTGGCCAAGCCGCGTGACCTCGCCCAGTTGTTCGAGACACCGGAAATGGCCCAGTGGCTGGAGTTCCGTGGCAGCGAGGATTCGCGCTATGTCGCCCTGGCCTTGCCGCATGTGTTGTTGCGCCTGCCATACGGCAAGGACTCGCGTCCGGCCGAGGGCATGCGTTACGAGGAAAGCGTCACCGGCCCCAACGGCCCTGAGCACGGCGCCTTCCTCTGGGGCAATGCGGCCTATGTGATGGCCGAACGCATTACCCATGCGTTCGCCCTCTATAAGTGGACCGCGGCGATTCGTGGCGTGGAGGGTGGTGGCCTGGTCGATGGCCTGCCGGTCTACACCTACCGCGACGATTCGGACCTGGCGAACATGATCTGCCCGACCGAGGTGTCGATCACTGACCGTCGCGAAAAAGAACTGAACGACCTCGGTTTCATCGCCCTGTGCAATTGCAAGGGTACCGGCCAGGCGGCGTTCTTCGGTGGACAGACCGCCAACCTGCCGCGCCAGTACATCAGCGACGATGCCAATGCCAATGCCAAGCTCTCGGCGATGCTGCCTTACATCCTGGCCGCTTCGCGCTTCGCGCATTACATCAAGGTGATCATGCGCAAGAAGGTCGGCGCCTTCCTCACCCGCGGCAATATCGAGGCTTACCTCAATACCTGGATCGCGCAGTACGTACTGCTCGACGACAACGCTTCGCAGGAAGTGAAGGCGAGCTACCCGTTGCGCGCGGCGCAGATCAGCGTCACCGACGTTCCCGGGTCGCCCGGTTCGTACAAGGCCACGGTGTTCATCAAGCCGCATTTCCAGCTCGAAGAGCTGACCACCTCGATTCGCCTCGTGGCGGATCTGCCCAAGGGCTGAGCGCGCTAGCGCGCATCGGCCCCGGATCTCATACCAGGAGCGAACATGGACCTCATTCTCTTGCAGCCCGGCGACGATGCCGTCTTCGGTGGCTCGCAAAACGGCTGGAAGGGCGGCGGCAGCCTCATCGACGACCAATGGCGCGACGAGGTGCTCAAGCTCGGCCAGTGCATCGAGCTGGTCTCGGTGCACCAGGGCATGAAGCAGCAGATCACCACCGATGTCAGCAACTCGGCGCGTACGTCCGGTCGCCCGATCATCACCGAGTTCACCTGCGTGAAATACGTGGACAAGACCTCGGTGAAGTTCTACGAGTACTGCCTTCGTGCGCAGCCGCTCGGCACCACCGAGAAGAAGCCGACCAAGATCTACATCGCACGAAATTCCGGCGACAAGACCGCGAACATCCTGACCATCGAGCTGCGTGACGCGATCATCAGCGAGATCCAGTTCCAGTCGAATCCGGACGACATGCCGACCGAGCAGTTCAAGCTCAACTTCACCGAGATCCTCTGGACCTACACGGTGCAGCAGGCCGACATGCTTACCGCCGGCAACGTGGCGGCGGGCTGGAGTATCGCGCGTAACCGTCCGATCGGTCAGTTCACTTCATAAGCCAGGCGGTTGCGGTCGCAACGGAGGGTACGGTGCAATTTCTGCTGGAGCGACTCGTCAACCGCACGGACCCGGACATGGGCCTTGCGCCCCCCTTCGACCTGGCCGATGCCGTGATGGCGCAGGTCCAGCGCATCGTCTCGTGCCGGTCGGACGTGGCCGCGCGCTCGATCGCCATCGACGGTTTCGGCTTGCCCGGCATCGTCGATACCGGCGGCGGCGTGCATGACCTTGAGCGCTACGGCGACCGTCTCGCACGGGCCATCGCGCGCTATGAGCCGCGCCTGCGCGACATCACCGTCGAGTGGGTCGCGACCGGGCGTGCGCTGCAGCCGCGGGCCCTGGTGGTGCACGGCTGCCTTCCCGGCAGCGACGAGCCGACTACGTTCCGCTTCGAGATGCCCGAGGGGGAGGGCTCGCGATGAACGCCGATACGCCGCGCCTGAAGATGTGGTTCGAGCAGGAGCTCGCATCGCTGCGCGGCGAGGCCGTGGAGTTCGGTTCGTCGTTCCCGTCGATCGCCAAGACGCTGGAACTGAGCGGCGGGCGAAGCGGCGATCCGCACGTGGAACTGCTGATGCAATCCTTCGCGTGGCTGGCCAGCCGACTGCGCTACCAGCTGGAAGTCGACCAGGCCGTGCTTCCGAATGCCTTGCTCGGCTTGCTGTACCCGCATCTGGAAGCACCGCTGCCGTCCATGCTGATCGGCGAGATCGAGGTCCGTTCCGACGGTGCCAACTTCGTGCACGGGGCGACGCTCGAACGCGGTCGCCACGTCTACGCGATGGCTACCAACGACCTCGGCCAGCAGGTGCGCTGCCGTTTCCGGACTTGTTACGCGACGCCACTGTGGCCACTCAAGGTCCTGGACCTGAGCGCGGTGGCGCCGAATGCCTTCGCGATGCCGGCCGGCGACTCGCAGACCCTGTCGATCCTTCGCGCGCGGATTACCTGCTCGGGCAAGGATCCCATCCATGCGTTGAAACCTGGATTCCTGCGCTTCTGTATCCATGGCGAGGACAAGCAGGCTTACGTACTCTACGACGCGCTGGCGCTGCACCTGGTACGCATGGCCATACGCGTGCCCGGCAGCGACGAACTGCGGCCGATCGATGCATCATGCCTGCGCTGGTGCGGCTTCGAGGACGACGAGGCCATGCTTGGGGTCAACAAGCTGACCCATCCGGGGTATCGGCTGCTGCAGGAATACTTTGCCTTCCCGCAGAAATTCCTCTTCTTCGAGGTGGCCGGGCTGGACCTGGAAGGCGTCGACAAGGACTTCGAGCTGCTGTTCATGCTCGACATGCCGTTGTCGAAGACCACGCGCTTCGACCGCGGCCTGCTGCGCCTGAACTGCCTGCCGCTGATCAACCTGTATCCGCAGCGCATCGAACCCTTCGTACTCGACCAGCGCCATTACGAGTACCGGGTGATCGGCGACGAGCAGAACCACCGCTTCAGCGAGATATACGCCATCCAGGAACTGGTCTCGATCCGGCCCGATCGCAGCCCGCGGCCGATCGCGCCGTACTTCTCGCTGGACGATTTCCAGCAGATGGAGAAGCAGGACTATTTCTATGCCGCCCGCCGCGAGGTCAACCAGACCGGCGCGGTGCACGGTACCGAAACCTATGTGTCCTTCCTCGACCCGGAGTTCGAACTGATCCATCCGGCCGAGGAAATGATCGGCGGCACCGCCCTGTGCACGAACCGGCGGCTGCCCTCGCAGCTCCTGGTTGGCAGCCTGCTGTACCTGGAAGGCGCCGGCCCGGTGTCGACGCTGACCGTGGCCAGCAAGCCGACGCCGAACCAGCCGCCGCAGATGGTCGGCGATCGGCCGTGGGCACTGGTCTCCCAGTTATGCCTCAACCATCTGTCCCTGGTCAGTGGCGAGCAGGGGCCGGCGGTATTGAAGAACATGTTGCGGCTTCATGTGGGGCCGGCCAGTTCCACCGGCCACCGGCAGATCGACGGGCTGCGTGCCCTGCATACCCGGCGCATCCAGCGCCGCATGCCCCGGCGGGAAGCGTGGCGCGGGTTCGTCGATTGCCTGCAGGTGCGCGTGCAGGTCGACCCCGGGCATTTCGCCGGCGGCAGCGCCGTGCAGTTCGTCAGTGTGCTGCAGCATTTCCTGGCCTTGTATGCCGAGGTCAATACCGTCGTTGAACTGATTCTCGAATCGACCGACCGCAGGGGGGAGCTCAAATCGTGGAAGCCGCTGACTGGCGCACAGGTGAACCTCTAGCCAGCCAGTTGCAAGCCCGGCCGGCGAGTTTCGATTTCTTCCAATGGGTGCGCCTGGCCTCCTGGCCACAGCGTGCGTCGGAGCATGCCGTCGTGGCCACGGAGATGGGCGCGGTGCTGGCCACCGACGAGCGCGAACAGGGCGCGCGGCAGGTCAGTTCGCAACTGCGCTTCCGCGGCGAACTGTCCTCGGCGTTTCCCGGTAGCGAGGTGTCGGCCGGGCGCTCCGCGGGCGAGCGCCGGCGGCGGCGTCCCTCGTCACGCACGGAATTGTTCGTTTCCAACTTTTCCCTGCTCGGCGTGCTCGGCCCCATGCCGGACAGCTTCGCCGAGTGGGTGCGCGAGCGGCTGGCCGAGCGCGACCCGGCGATGGCCGAATTCCTGGATATCTTCAACCACCGGATCAGCACGCTTCGCTACGAACTGAAAGCGGCGAGCATCGTCGGCTTCGACGCCTTGCGCCCGGAGAACACCCGGTTTGCCGGTGCTGCCGGTGCCCTGATGGGCCTGACTGGCTTCGAGGGCGAGGGTGCCCAGGTACTGGCCCGGCGCGTGCCGATGCCAACGCGGGCCTTGCTCGCCCTGGCCGGCATCGTCGGCAATGGACGCAAGAGTGCCTCCTCGGCGGCCACCGTGCTTGCTATCTACCTGCAGGCGCCGGTGAGGGTCGAGGAGCTCCGTGGCGCATGGCGCGACATCGAACCGGAGGATCGCACCCGGCTCGGCCAGCGCCGGCTGGCCGATGTGGCGCCGCTGGGCCGGCGTGTCTGGGTGAACCATGCCGCCGTTGGCCTTGAGGTCGGCCCGGTGTCTTACGCGCGGCTATGCCTGCTGCTCTCCGATTGCGTGCGGGCGCCGGGAGAGGCGCCTGATACGCGTTTCGGTGTCGGCTATGTCGGCTTCGCCGCGATGTTGCACTACCTGTTCGACCGCCACGTCGATGTCGAAGTCACGATTACCGTGCTCGAGGAAGGCATTCCCGCGTCGCTGCTATGGCGTCCACGTCCCGTGGCCGGCTACGGCGGCCATGGCCTGCGCCTGGGCCAGACGGCCTGGTTGCGCGGTAGCCCGAAGGGGCCCCGTGAGGTGCGCTTCACCATCGCAGCCGATGCCGAACCGGAGGCTGCATGAACACGGCCATCGCCAGCGCCATCGGCCGCACCGCTGTCTCGCCGATCGGCACGTCGGGGAACAGCGATTCGCCGCTGCTTTACCTGCATTGCGCGATCAGCCTGGCCGGCAATCAGTGGCTGGGTGACGAGACCTTCCGCCTGCTCGGCTTCGAGGGACAGGAGACCGTCTCCGAACCGTTCGACTATCAATTGCAACTGCGCGGGAATACCTCGCCACGGCACGGCAGGACGCTGAACTTCGATGCGGTGATCGGTCGCCCGGTCACCGTCGGCATCAACGCGCCCACGCTGCACGACCGGCCCGATGCCGCCGCGCGTTTCAAACAGGCGTTCACCACCGGTTCGGCGCCGGACATGACCTTGTACAACGGCCTGGTTGGCTCCTTCGCCATGGACGAGCCTGGCGTCTACCGCCTGGGCATGAAGCCGGCGCTATGGAAACTGACCCTGACCAATCGCTACTGCGTGCACGCGCAGATGAGCATCTGCGACGTCATTGCGAAGCTGATGAGCACGCACTACGTGGACTACTCGCTGGACGCGGTATCCGGCAACGCGAATCCGGCGATCGCCCGCGTGCAGGACTGGTTGCAGGCCGGCGAGAGCGACTTCGAGTTCCTGCGCCGGATGATGGGCAAGGCGCATATCTATTATTACTTCAGGCACACCGGTAACGGGCATACCGTGGTGTTCGCCAATCGACCCGCGTATCCCAAGGCCTTGGGTGGCCGGCCGTTGCGCTACACGCATACGGCGATCGACGAGTTGGGGCTGCAGCAGAACGACCTGGTATTCCAGTACAGCTACCAGCAGTCGCTGACCAGCAGCGGCGTCAACGGCATCTTCGCCCACCAGGAAAGCGCGCCCGAGCAGGATACGGTGGCGACCTTCCAGACCTTTGCCTCCTTCACTCCCGCCGACCCGGGCGAGCTGCCGTTCAACCAGTACCGCACGTACCAGTACGGCGGCAGCAGCGAGGAAGTGCAGCAATACGTCAAGACGACCGCTTCGAGCCTGGGCGGGTCCGGCATGCAGTTGTCCGGCCAGAGCACCTGCCTGGATTTCCGCGTCGGCTACCAGTTTTCGCTGAAAGGCGAGGTGGCGCCCACGGTGTATCCGTCGCCGGTGCGCCCGACCCTGGAAGGCAAGCCCTTCGTCCTGAACAAGGTCCAGCACAAGGCCAGTGCCGACGGCGGCTACACCAACAGCTTCGAGGCGACCGATGCGGGCGCCATGCTGACCGCTTTCTCGGTGCAGGACACCCAGCAAGGCGCGATCATCGCCAAGGTGGTCGATGTCGGCAACAACGGCCCCACCGACTGGCGCTATTACGAGCCCTCCAATTTCAACCTCGAACTGAATCGACTCCGTGACGCCGAGGCCACGCCTCAGGACCTGCTGGCCAAGGGTGTCTACGTGGAGTTCTCCAGCCCCGGCTCGCCTCCCGGCCCGGTATGGGTGAAGCTCGCCTCGCATATGCAGACGGTGCCGGAGATCGGCGTCACCGTGCTGGTGGCCCGGGCCAATGACGAGTCCGAACTGCCCGAGGTGCAAAGCATCGTCCAGGCCAATGGCACGCTGGTGGTGACGCCGTCCGGCTGGACCGCCAACACTCATGTCGGCAGCAGTTACTCAACGAGCTATGGCGATGGCACGAGCATCCGCTTTGGCCTGAAGTCGGCGTTCAACCTGGATAACGCGGTCAGCATCGTCAGCTCGGCCTACGAGTCCGGCGAGTATCGCGATACCAGTTATTCGCAGGGCGCCAGCTACAGCTACGCGACCTCGGAGAGCGGCGCGACCGGTCTGCTCAGCCGGTCCTACTCGTTCGGCCGCACCTACAGCACCCACGAGGGGCAGGAAGTCTGGAGCAAGAGCACGCTGGGCACGACCACGAGCTATTCCACGGTGACCGGCGACACGCTGAGCGTCGACTCGGTCGCCGGTACGGCCACGCGCAGTTCCACGCAGAACATCGTGCAGAGCCAGTCGACCACCAATATGCAGTCGAGCATCAGTACGACGGGGATGAACAGCTCCGTCGATACCATCGGCATGACCGACTCGACGTCCACGATCGGCATGACCACCAGCATGTCGGCGGTAGGCATGAGCGTTGGCCAGTCGATAACCGGCGCCTCGGTACAGGGTTCGATCACCGGCGTACACAGCGACGTGTCGGTCACCGGCGCGTCCAGCAGCATGTCCGTGGTCGGCGCTACCGAATCCGTCTCGGCCGTCGGTAGCAGCGTGAGCACCTCGGCCACGGGCAGCAGCATGCAAACCAGCCTGACCGGTTCCAGCATCACTACCTCGCTGACCGGCAGCAGCGTACAGACCAACCTGACCGGCAGTTCGGTCGACACATCCATCGTCGGTTCCACCGTGCGGATGAATGTCACCGGCAGCAGTTCGAGCATTTCGGTCACGGGCGACAGCACCGATGTCAGCATTTCGGCGAGCGAATCGCGCGTGGCCGTGCACGGCACGTCGACCTCGATGGACCTTACCGGTGCCGGCATCGCCATCACCGTCGCGGCGGCGCGCATGACCCTGGACATCGTCGGCCTGAGCATCTCGATCCCCGTGACTTACATCTACGTATGAGGCGCGCATGAAGATCGTCAAACCGATGACGCTGGGACTGATGCACCGACCTTATTTCTGGCAGGGGCGGCATCGGTTGCTGGTGACCACGCTGGGTTTCTTCAGCCTGGGCGGGCGCGCCGACAACCTGCTCCGCGACAACCTGCAGTGGCGCAAGGTGACCGAAGCCCTGCCGGCGGGCCGTCCGCTGGACGAGTTGATGCCCAAGCGCCGCGGCGAAGTATTGCTGGCCGGTAGTGCCCACGCGGCCAACGGCCTGGCCACCACCGAACAGACCGTACGCCTGCAAGTAGGAACGATCGACAAGCGGATCCGTGTCTTCGGCGATCGCAGTTGGATGTACGGCCTGTTGCCGTTGTTCCGGATCACCCAGCCGGCGCCGTTCACGCGGATGCCGCTGGACTGGGAGCACGCCTTCGGCGGCGAACGGCATCCGGGCAACCCGGTCGGTCGCGGCTATGTGCCCAATCCGTTGGCGGCCTTTCTCGGTCGGAACGAGGGACGCATGCCGAACCTCGAGGACACCAAACGGCCGGTGCGTGGCCATGGCAGGCGTTACCGCCCGGCCGGTTTCGGTGCGCTGGACGTGGGCTGGCTGCCGCGGCGCAAGTGGATCGGGAGCTATGGCGAGCGCTGGCGCCTGCAGGCCTTCCCGGGCCTTGCCGACGATACCGATCCGGAATTCTTCAACGCCGCGCCGGAGGACCAGCGTATCGCGGGGCATTTCCTCGGTGGCGAGACCTATCGCCTCGAAGGCATGCATCCGACACGACCGGTGATCGAGGGCTGGCTGCCGGAATTCCGTCCACGCGCGTTCGCCTTGCGCAAGGGCAGCGCAGCCGATGCGGTCGATGAGGTGCAGCTCGCCTTCGACACAGTCTGGTTCTTCCCCGACGCCGAACTGGGCATCGTCATTCACCGTGGCGAGATCCTCGTGGACGACAGCATGGCGCTCGATGTCGACGCGCTGATGGTCGCTTACGAACATGCCGCCGATGTACCCCGGCCGGTGGGGCATTACGGCGAGGTGCTGGCCCTGCGCATGAACCGCGATACCGCGGTGCGCCACATTTTCAACGAGAGCCAGCTGACGCCGACGCCCGATGCGTCGATACGCGCGGCGCGGGCGACGGAGGCGGAGCAGGAGCGCCAGCAGCAAGCCGCCGTGCGTGCCACGCGCGAAGCCGCCCTGGGTGCCGAGTTCGAGGAGGCAAGTGGCATGCCGGCGCCGCCACCGGTGAGTGGCGAACCGACGCTCGAGACGATTCCCGCCGCCGCCCTGCAGCGTGGCGATTTCGATCTTGGCCCCCTGCTCGACAGCGCCGAAAAGCTGGCCGCCGATGCGCGCGCGAAAGCCGCCGTGCAACAGGATGCCGCAGCGGCGCGGCTGTCGGAACTGCCGATGCCCGCGTCGGCCCAGGCAACCGTGGAGGACGCCCTGGCCAGGGCTGCCGGCATGGGCCCGTCGCTTCGCTCGCTGGCTGACTTCGATAGCGCCACGCCGCTTACCGCGGCATCCGTCGCTTCGATCGAGGACCTGCAGCGACGTGCACGGCTGGCCGCGCCCAGTGCCACCGCACCGGCAACGCCGCTCTCGCCCGAGGCCGCCGCGGCCGTCGGTCACTGGATACTTGCCCGGGTTCGCGACGGCGCCTCGTTGCATGGCTGCGACCTGGCCGGCGCCAACCTGCGGGGAGCCATGCTTTCCGGCGCCGACCTGCGCGGTGCGCTGCTCGAATCGTCCGATCTCAGCGGTGCGCAACTCGATGGTGCGGACCTGAGTGAAGTGGCGCTGACCGGCGCGACCATGGACGACGCCAACTGCGCGGCGGCACGCTTCGACGGTGCCAATCTCGCGCATACGCTGGCCCGGCGGGCGGTGTTCCGCGGGGCGAGTTTCAGCGGGGTGCAGGCCTCCCAGGCCGACTGGAGCGGTGCCGACTTCGGTGGCGCGACCTTCGAGCAGTGGGTCGCGCCGAACATTATCCTTACCCGGGCCAATTTCTCGCATACGACGCTCAGCGATTGCGTGCTGTTGCACGCCAAGGCCCGCGCCAGCCGCTGGTCGCGCTCGGTATGGTTGCGCACGGTGGCGCTGGGCTCGGACCTGGCCGATACGGACTGGACCGAAGCCTCGCTCAGCCGGTCGGTCTTGATGGAGTGCCAGCTTGCCGACAGCCAGTGGGGCAGTGCGGGGCTCAACCGGGTCCAGGCCGGTGGCGGGGCGGACTGGAGCAGGGCGGACCTGCGCCGCGTGACCGCCGATCACAGCAGCTGGCGCGATGCGAACCTGGTCGACACCGACCTGTCCGACGGTGAATTCCGCGAGTGCGACTTCGGCGGTACGCGGTTGAATGGCGCGTCGCTGCAACGGGCGCTGTTTTATCGTTCGCTGTTCATGGGCAGCGTGCTGACCGGTTGCCACGCCGGCGCCGCCGATTTCTACCAGGCGATGTGCCGTCGCGCGGACTTCCGCGATGCCGACCTGCAGGGCGCCAATTTCGTCCAGGCCGAATGCACCGAGGCGCGCTTCGAGCATGCCTGCCTGGACGATATACGGATCGAACCGGGCCGGATCCTGCCGCGATGACCCAATGGAACGACATCGAACGGCTGCAACGCCTGGGCAGACCGCTGCACGCGGTGGATCTCGGCGCGCTGGACGGCCATGGTCGCGCGATCGAGGACCTGGTCGCGATCCAGGTTGTCTGGCGCGGGGCTCCACTTGCCGGCAGTCGCCTGAGCCGCGTGGCCTTCGTCGACTGCGACCTTCGCGACGCGGATTTCCGCGACGCGGTACTCGACGGATGCAGCTTTACCCGTTGCGAACTCGGTGGCAGCCGCTGGACACGGGTCAATGGTAACCAGCTCGCTTTCACCGACTGCAAACTCGAACGCAGCGACTGGCAAGGTGCCACGCTCGCGCTCTGCGCGATCAACAAGAGCGACTTCCTTGCCGCCAGCCTGAACTCGATCGTCCTGCACCGGACCGTACTGGCGCAGTGCCGGATGGACGGCATGGATCTGCGTGGCGCGACCCTGGACCAGGCCGTGCTCACCGATGCCGATTTCCGTTCGATTCGCATCGAGCGCCTGCAAGCCCGCGCCGCCGTGCTCAGCAAGGCCTGTTTCGACGGCATGGACCTGGGCACGGTGCGCCTGGACCGCTGCATGCTCGAATCGGCAAGCTTTGTCGATGCCGAACTCGGTGGCATGAGCTTGCGCGAGGCGAACTGCCGCAAGGCGCGCTTCGTGCGCTGCCACCTCGGCGGTGCCGACGCGACCAGCGCGCTGCTGCTCGAAGCCGTCCTGGAGGATGTCGATGCGCGCGCGCTGACCTGTGCCGGGGCGATTTTCCAGCAGGCCAGCCTGCGCCGGGTCCGTCTCGAGCACGCCTCGGCATCGGCCAGTGTCTGGGATCACAGCCAGCTCGAGGGCATCGGTTTCCATTCGGCCGACCTGTCGTACGCGCGCTTCGACCATGCCAGCGGTACCGACGTCGACCTGCGTCACGCGAACCTGACCCAGGCCAGTTTCCATAACGCCCGTTTCGAACACGCGCCCACCTCGGGCGCACGGGTGACACGCATGGGCGGTACGTCCGCCGCGCGCCTCGCCGCCGAGGCACGTTCACTTTCGTTGGAGATGCACTGATGCTTGCCGCCAGCCGCCGTACCTATTCCCGCTCCCCCATGGCCCCGGCCTGGTCGGAGGCGGTGATCCGCCTCGCCCTCGGTGCCGATACCTGGCGCCTGGACAACGGCCGCCAGGCGCGACAGGCGGTGTCCTGCCTGGTCACGCCGGCGCCGGGCGATCGGGTCCTGATCGCCACCCTGGCCGATGGCGCGGACTATGTGCTCCACGTGCTCGCGCGCGACGATCGTGGCGATGCGACCTTGTCGGTGCCCGGCGCCGACCGGCTGTCGATTCGCCAGAGCCATGTGGACGTTTCGGCCAGCGAGACGATCGCCCTGCGCGCCGCGGACGACATCGAACTGACCTCGGTCCGCGGTTCGCTGTCATTGAATGCACGCAATGTCTTCGCCAGCGCAACCGAGTCGCTGGTGCATACCGCGCGCAGTTACGTCGGCCAGGTGGAACAGTTCCTGTTGAACGCCCGCCAGCTGCTGCGGCTGCATGGCGAGCAGGCGATCATCACGGCGCGGCAGGATGCCAAGATCGACGCCGAACGCATCAGCCTGGGCTGAACGATGTTCGTCAACACCAACCTCGGCGTCTTCAACTTTGCCTTTCCGGATGTGTGCTTCGTGCCGGTCCTGGGCGTGCCGGTGCCGACGCCGTTCCCGAATATCGCCTTGTCCTTCACCGACATTCCCGCACAGTTCGAAGTCATCGTCGGCGGCGGTCTGGCCGAGAATCTGGTGACCATCGGCGCGATCAGCAATGGCGACCAGGTCGGTGCCGAGGGCGGGGTGGTCTCGCACCTGATCATGGGCCAGTTCCGCTCGCTGCTCGGCAGCTTCAAGGTCTTCATGGGCTGCATCCCCTGCACGCACATGCTCGGCATCGTCGGGCAGAACGGGCTGTTGCCGAACATGGTCGGGATTTCGCTGAGCCCCGCCCAGGTCACCGTGCTGGTGCTCAGCTGATGCGCGCGCATCACCTCGTCGCGATGCTGCTGCTGGCCGGTGCGCTGACCGGCTGCCAGGCATTGGCCAAGCTGATCCCCGGCCATGTAACGACCACGTCGCTGTCGTCGTTGCGCGTGGCCGCACAGCCGGGCGCGAACATGAATGCGGCGACGGCGCTCGATGTCGTCTTCGTCTATGACCAGACGGCGGTGGCCCTGCTGCCGAAGACCGGGCCGGCCTGGTTCGCCGACAAGGCCGCCCTGCAAAGCGGGCTGGGCCAGTCGGCCGACGTCGTTTCGCTGCAGGTACCGCCGGCCATGCTGATCGGCTCCGTCAAGCTGCCCAAGCGCGCGGGCAAGGCGCTGGTGGTCTACGGCTTCGCCAACTACCTGGCCAAGGATGGCCAGGCGCGTGTCGACCTCACCCGCTATCACCGTCCGGTGATCTGGCTGGCGCCGACGCAGATCACTGTTACCGAACCCTAGAGGACGCCCCATGAACGCCGTCGTCGATAGCCTGCCGTCCGTACCCGAAGCGGTTTCCTGGTCCGAGGGCATGTTGCTGTCCCCGCAACACTTCCAGCAGAACGACATCTACTGGAATGCCTTGTTGCGCCACCAGATGTCGATGCTGCAACCGAACAGCTGGGGCGTGCTCGAACTCGCGGTCGATCCGACCGAGCTGGTCAAGGGTGTCGTGCTGATCGACCGGTTGCACGGCGTGATGCACGACGGCCTGCTGATCGACTACCCCGGGCACTTCGGGACGCAGCCGCTGATGCTGGACTTGTCCAAGCACGACTGGACGACCGAACCGCAGGTCAAGGTCCAGTTGCGGGTGCCGGTTCGTGGCAAGGGCGCGGCCAGCGACATGGGCGACATGCAGCGCTACACGACCGAACGCGGCAGCCTGGAAGCTGACGAGAATACCGGCAAGGATGAAATCACCGTCGATCGCATGCGCCCGAAGCTGAGCCTGGCGGCCGGCAGCACGATGGCGAAATGCTATTGCTCGTTCCCCTTGCTGGAATTGCGCGGCGATGCGCGCGGCGTGCATGTCACCGCCTTCCACCCGCCGATGCTGCGGCTGGGCGCGTCCGCCTTCCAGGGCGATGCGGCCTTGCAGGAATCGTTGAAAGTGCTTTCCGCCGCGCTATGGGCGAAGTACCGGGAACTGCTGGGCTGGCGCGTGGACGGCAGCGATGCGGCCAGGCGCAGCCGCGATCCGGGCGCGCATGCGCTGGCCGCGCGGCACCTGGTGATGGCGCTGCCCGCGTTCGATGTCATGCTGAAATCCGGCAGTGCGCACCCCTACGATATCTACGTGGCGCTGTCGCAACTGGTCGGCGTGGTGGCCGCCATCCAGGGCGCGGCGCATCCGCCCGCGCTCGGCGCCTACGAGCACACCGACTGCATGCCGCAGTTCCAGCAGGCACTGGACTATATCCAGCAACAGCTCGCGCGGCTCAGCGCGGATTTCGACGTGATCGATTTCCGCCAGGTCGGCACGTCGGGCTTCATGTGCGCCTTGCCGGCCGGCATCGCCACCGACAAGCTGCTGATCGAACTGCGGCCACGCGCGGGCCAGACGGTCGCCACGCTGGGCAAGTGGATCGACAGCGCACGCATCGCCACCGACGACCTGATGTCGACCCTGGTGCGCCGGCGCTACCCCGGTGCCGTGGTCAGTGCCGCAAGCGCGGCCCAGATCGCTGCCTTGAGCCTGCCGGCCGGTGCCTTCGTCTACGAAGTCGCCAACGGCAGCATCGAGGTCGAAGCCTCGAACGTGCGGCCGCTGATCGCCGCCGGAAGAACCATCGTGATCCTCGGCGACCCGGACGACAACGTGCCCGCCGCGATCACCCTGTACCTGCCGCACGCCCGGGCGCTGCCGACCGGAGCGGCCTGAGCCATGACGTCACCCGTCTACAGTTTCCTGCTGTCGCGCTTTGCCGCCTTCTATGAGGAAGTCGCGGAGATCAAGGTGCATGCCGGGGACATGGCGGGACTGCTTCAGCCGGACAAGCCACACGAAGAGATCGAGCCGCATGCGATGGCCGAGCGCATCGCCGCGCGCCTGCTCGCCGTGCTGGACACGCAGGCACACGAGGTGGCCAATACCGCGACCGAGACCGAAATGATCGCGTATCGGCGGACCCGGTACGTGATGACCGCGCTGGCCGACGAGATTTTCATCCTGGATCTTCGCTGGCCCGGCGCCGAGCACTGGCCGGAATACCTGCTCGAATACGCGGTCCATCGCACGCGTGTCGCCGGCAGGGAATTCTTCGTGCTTGCCCAGGAGTCGGTGAACTGCCGTGCCCCCAGCGCACTCGACATCGAGTTCGCCGGTGTGCTCCTGCTCGCCCTGCAACTGGGCTTCCGCGGGATGTATCGCGGGCGCGAGGGGCAAGGCGTATTGCGCGATCTGCGCGCAAAGCTCTACAAGCTGGCCAGCGCGGGGGAGATGGGCAAGCACGAGGCGCACGCTTTCGAGCAGGCCTACCATTACACGGTCGTGTCCGATCGGGACAATACGCGCGTCGCCCTGGCGCCGTGGATCCGCGCCGCTGTCTATGGCTCGATCGGCTATCTGGTGCTGTCTTCCATGGTCTGGCTGGTGCTGACATGGTCGACCCTGGACGCGATAGGCCGGGCGATATGACGATACGTCTGGTGTCGTCGTGAACACGGTCTTCCTGGCCAGCCTGGTGCTGGCGGCGATCGCGCTAGTGCTGACGGCGTTGCTGCTGTGGCGCGCACGGCGCGTCAAGGTACCGGTCGCCCCGGCCGCGAAAGTGACGTCCTGGCGATGGGTCGATCTGCGCGAGCGGCTCCGCGCGACCTGGGCCGTGCTCGAGCGGGCGGTGCGCTACGTGCTGGCGCGACGTGACTGGCGCTATCGCAGTTCATGGCTGCTGCTCATGGGTCTGCCGGGCGATGGCAAGAGCAGCCTTTCCGCCTCGATTCCGCCGTCATTGCTGCGACGCCCTCAACGCAGGGATGCCGGGCAGGAGGCCTACCTGTCCTCGGCGGTGCCGAACAGCCGCTGGACCTTCCTCGAACAGGGCGTGCTGATCGACCCGGATGCCAGCCTGTGCTCGACCGCTGCGGATGTCGCGGTCGACCGCCGCTGGCACGCCATGCTGCACGATATCGACAGCCTGCGGCCGGACCGCGCGCTGGACGGCATCGTCTGGGTGATCTCGGCCCGTCGACTGCTCGCCGGCGATGAGGCGCAGCTGCTGGCGCTCGCGCGTTATGCCTTCATGCGCATCAACGATGTGCAGGAGCAGTTCGCTTTTGCGCTGCCGGTCTATGTGGTGGTCAGCCAGTGCGACGCGGTCGATGGTTTCGATGCCTTCTGGGGCGCCCAGGATCCCGCGCTGCGGCGGCAGATGGTTGGCTGGTCCAGTCCGACCATCGATGACAACGGCCTGCCAGGCGAATGGGTCGACAAGACCTTCGCCAAGCTGATCGAGGGTTTGCGCGCCCTGGCGCTTTCCAGTGCCTCGACCCATGATCATATCGACGACGTCGATGGCTTCTTCCTGTTCCCCCAGCATATGCGCTCGCTGCAGCCCGCGCTAAAACGTTTTCTCGAGGTCGTGTTCAAGCCGAACGTCTACGAGACCCGCGCGTTCTGCCGCGGACTGTATTTCACCGGTGCGAATGCCTCGACGAAGGTGGCCGCCGGTACCCCGCGCAACGACGTGTCCTTCGTCGAAGGCCTGATGCGCGACAAGGTGTTCGCCGAGCAGCGACTGGCGCAGCGTACCCAGAAGGGCCTGCTGTTGCGCAATCGCCTGGTGCGTAACCTGCAGCTCGGCGTGGTAGCGGTCTCGCTGATCCTGGCCATGGCCCTGCCGTGGACGGCATCGCATGTCGGTACGCAGGCGCAGGCCCTGCGCGACACCGTGGTCGCGGTATCGGTCAGCAGCAAGTCGCTGGGACAGCGCGGCTGCCTGGACCAGGAGCAGGTCTACGGCCTGGTCAACCAGATCGCCGCGCTGGATACCCGCACGCGCTATGTGGTGATCCCGCTGTCATGGGTCGATCGCCGGCTCACCCGCGGCGTTTCCAACGTGGTCTCGGCCAATGCCTTGCGCCTGGTGGTCATGCCATCCCTGGCCTGCCACCTGCAGAAGCGTATCGACGATCTTTCCATCGCCACTCTCGATAACGCCGAAAAAGATACGGCCGATACGGCGGCACGAAAGGTACAGATGCAGCTGACCCGCCAGCTGACCGACCTGGCCGGCCTGGAAGACAACCTGGAGCGCTTCAGCCATATCGCCGAGCCGGGCCTGCACGGCCAACAGAAGGCGCTGCTGCAGGATTTCGCGACCCTGGCCACCTATGTCTACGGCAAGGCCCCACCGGCCAGCACCTTGCACGAAGGCAGCGCACTGAACGAGGCGCTGGTCGAGGTGACGTATCCGGACGCCCCGAAAATCACCCCGGCGATGCGTCAACGCCTGGGGGAGCGTTTCGAACGAATGGCGGAGCAGGCCCGCGTCGACCTCCTCGCGCGTATCGATTCGGGTGTGCCCCTGCTGGCCTCGTTGAAGGAAAACAAGCCGCCAGTGCTGGACACCCTGCGCGCTTTCAATGGCTGGCTCGCCTGGGTCCGGGGCGCGTGGATGCTGTCCACGCCCGGCGACAATCCCTGTTCGCGATTGGGCAATGCGATCAGTCCCGGTATCGAGGCGCTGATCAAGGGCAACCATTACGACACGGGCCTGCGTACCGCGCTCTATCAGTTCGATACCGCGACCTGTTACCAGCCGGCGGTGGATGGTCTGCGCCGGGCGACCCTGCCACCGTATGGCGCCCTGTTCGAAGTCAATGCCACCACCCATGTCCTGGACGGGGTCAACCCTGGTCTGCAGAGCGAAGCCACTGGCCTGAAGGCGCTGGCCGATGTCGGCTTCATGCAGGTGAAGACGCCCCAGGCCCTCAGCTGCAATGGCCAGATCGACGGTTGGCGCACCGGGACTTTCGATGAACTGCTTTCCGAGCTGCGCGAGTACCAGTTGTTCGCCAGTTCGCAGAAGCTCGCCCCGATGGGGCCGCCGCCCAGCGGCGATCCCTTGTACGACCAGCTGGCACGGACGCAGTTGCAGCTCGCCCTCGCCGACAGCCTGGCGCGCAACCAGCGCAAGGCGTCCGACACCACCACCGATCCGGGGCTGGATGCCGTTTCGCAACTGGACCGGAAGCTGTCCAGCGAGAGCGCCAACATGTCGGCGGCCCTGGGCTCGTTGCTGCAGGCGTTGCAGCAGTCGCGGCAGATGCGCCTGGATACGGTCGCCAACAGCATCGGCCAGTGCGCGCGCAATTACGCCTCGGGCATGTTGCTGGATGCCTCGGGGCTGGCTTCGGCCAGTCAGCTTTATGCACCGGCATCGCTCGAGGGCGATGCCGACGATGCGCCGGTATTCGACCTCGGCTCGACCCCGGTGCTGCAGGCTTACCTCGACCGACAACTGCAACGCATGCAGGTGCTGTCCGGTTATGCGGCGCCCTTCGTCAGCCTGCTGAAAAACTCCCAGGGCGTGGACGGACCACGGCAGAACGCCCAGACCGATACGTATTGGGATAACACCATCGGCGAGCTCAACAGCGCGATCCAGTTCTCCGAGACCTCGGGACAGGTGGCCAGGCTCAACGACTTCTTCCTGAAGCAAATGGCGCCGATGACTTTCGGTGGCTGCAACGCCATGCTCGATGCGTACAAGTCGCCCGCCGCCGGCAACGACTTCTTCTCCATACGCCGGCAGGACATGGAGAAGACCGCCGGGATGGCCTGCGCGGGCCACGGCAAGACCAGTTCGAACATGCATTTCTATCGCATCGCGATGCTGTTCAACAGCGAAATGGCGGGAAGATATCCCTTCGGCGGGCTGAACAGCCAGGATGTCTCGCCGGCAACCATGAAGGCTTTCTTCGTCTATTACGCGAAAGAAAAGCCCGGCCTGGCATCCTGGCTGGCCAGCGCCAAGGGCGCGGACGCAGACCGGATGAGGGCCTTCATCGGCCAGATCGATGCGGTGCAGGCCTTCCTGGCCGGCAGCCTGCTCGCCCAGCCGCAGGCCGCGCCGATCGACCTGGAAGTCGGCTTCCGCGCGCCGCCGGACGATTCGCCGTTGAGCAACCAACTGGTCGCCATGACCGTCGCCGCCGGCGACGGCAAGCTGGCCTGGCCGGGAGCGGGCAATACCCTGCCATGGTCGTCTGGCCAGTCGCTGTCGGTCGACCTCCAGTGGGCCAACCGCTCGCGCGATACGCCCTTGCCCGATCCGGCCCAGGCCGACCTCGGCGTGAGCGGTTATCACGCGGTGTTCAACGCGGATGGTCCGTGGGCGCTGCTACGGCTGATGACCATGCACAAACCCACGGCAGCGGCGACCAATGTGCTGGATCCGGCGCTGCAACTGCTCGAATTCCAGGTGCCCGTACTGCAGGCGCCGCTGGGTACGGGGCAGGCCAGTTCGGACAGGGTGCGTGTGTATCTCACGGTGAAGGCGTACGCCAACGACCCGACCACCAAGGCACGCACGGCCCTGGTGGTACCCAGCTTCCCGCAGCAGGCGCCGGTGCCATGACCCTCGATTTCCTTCCTGTGGAGTTCAGCCAATGAGCCTTTCCGTACTGGCGAAACCGATCGAGGCGGCGCCCGTCGACGACGGCGGCTATTTCGACCGCCACCTTGGCGTGCCGTTCGACCGGTTGCTCGCGCCGCTCGACGGCGAGCTCCCGACCGGCTTGCCGGTACGCGGCACGATGGTGTTCCGCCTGGTCGAACAGGCGCGGCGCAACGACGATGCAAGCCTGCCGATGGGTTCGTGGGCGATCGAACTCAGGCGCGCGAACTGGCCCAAGGTCTCCTCGTTGATCGTGAATGCCTTGCGCGACACGGCCAAGGACCTGCAACTGGCCTCATGGTTGCTCGAGGCGGAAATCCACCAGCGTGGGTTCGCCGCGATCGCACCCTGTATCGCCTTGATGCAGGGCCTCTGCAGTCATTGGTGGAGCGAACTGCATCCGCGGGGCGAGGACGGCGATTTCGAGTCGCGCGCCAATATCGTGCGCTGGGTGAATGAAAAACTCATTCCCACCCTGTCCCTGGTGCCGCTGGTTGCCGACGATATGCGCGTGGCTACATGGTCGGACTGGGAGCTTGCGCACCACTATGAACGGATAAAGGCGGCGAAGGGTGAACTGCCCGACGAGGCCTCCGGGGCGATGACGCTTGACGCCTTGCACGTCTTGCTTGGCAGTGTGCGACTCGACGCGCTGCGTGAACGCTACGATCAGCTGGTCGCGGCGCGTGAGGCGGTCGCCGCTTTCGACCGCTGTCTTCGCGGGCAATTCGCCGCGCACGAAGCGCCATCGCTGGGAAGGCTCGACGAACTGCTGGCCTTTGCGCAGGCACCGCTGCGTTCCGAAGTGACCCGCCGCGGCGAGCCCTTGCGCCGACCCGTCGCCGTCGTGGCCACGGCGGAAGCCGAAGCCGACATCGTCGAAGAAGCCGAGGATATCGATGACGCACGGGCTGATGGCGAGCGACTGCCTGCCCAGGTGGACCGCGATTCGGCCTATCGCACGCTTGCCGATATCGCCGATTTCCTCGCGGCGATCGAACCGCATAGCCCGGTTCCCTACCTGATACGGCGCGCCGTCGAATGGGGCGCCATGAATACCGCCGAGCTGTACCACGAGGTGTTCGTGCGCTCGAATGGACAGATCAGTGTCTTCGAACTGCTCGGCCTGGGCCAGATCGAGGCGGTGGACGAATGACCGGCTTCCGCAGCTGAATCATGAGCGCCGCTTACGCCAGCAGGAACGAACCGGACGACGTGGGGCTTCCCGCGTTCGCCCGTTCGTTCGTGGGCGCGGGATGCGACGCCGGCACATGGGCGACACCGCTGCTGGCCATCGCCTGGGCGCGGGCGATCGGCAGTCAGTGGAGCGCGGGACGCAGGATGGGCCACTTCGATCCGCGTGCGCCGATGCCGGTACTGGACCTGGCGCCGGGCGACGGCCGTTTTGGCGCCATGCTGCTGCATGCCCTGCGTGACGGATGCGAGGAGCTTGGCCTGCCGCCGGAGGGGGTGCGTTACATCGCGTGCCTGCCCGAGGGGGCCGATATCGCGCAGTGGAAGGAAGCGTCGGGCCTTGCCGGTGATGCTTCGTTCGAAGCCGTCGCATGGGATCCGTCCACCGCCGAAGCGCACCCGTTTCCCGTGTGTCGCGGCTATGCCCCGCAGGGACGCGGGAATGCTGTTGCCGTTGTCGCGCAAGGTTACTTGCAACAGTTCCCCGGCGAATTGCGTGGCGTACATGAGGGGCAGTGGCTGGAAGGCCGCGTATCCGCGCTCGCCACCAAGGACGATGGCAGCGAGGTCGAATACCTTTGGCGGCCGTCGCATGACGGCGATGACGCGCCGCTGCTCCGTGATCGTTACCTGCGCGTCCTTGGTAGCGCCTGCGTCACGCTCCCGCTCGCGGGCCTGAAGGCTCTCCGCCGGATCGCTGCCATGAGCGGCGGGAGGTTCCTGTGGCTGGCCGCGGACCGTGGCGTGGACACGGAAGAGCGGATACGCCTGGGCGAACTGACGCCGCCGGAGTGGTGGACCGCCGACAGCCCGTCGCTGCCGGTGAATTTCCATGCGCTGTCGTTCGAACAAACCCGTCACGGCGCATGGTCCCATCACCGGCGCCTGGGTCGGGACGGCGCGATCGTCCAGGCGATATGGCGGCACGATGGGGTGTCGCATGATGAGAAGGACTACGAAAGGCTCGCCCGCCATCTGGATGCCGGTCATCCGGACGACGTCGGCGTCGCAGCCTACCTCGCCCAGGCGCTGGACGCGGCCGCCAGTCCGTCGCTGCGCCTGTCGCTGCTGCGGTTATCCGGCCACGCTCCCGAAGTCCTGGCTCCGGTGCTGGAGATCTGGAGCGAGACGCCGCCGCCACTCGAGGACGTCGAGCGCGAGGCGTGGTGCCTGGCGCTTGACGCCGTGTGGGCGGGCACATCGCACACCCCGGCCTGGGCGACATTCCGGCGCAGGCTGGCCACGCTAGCCACGCAGTGGCGCCGGTTCGCGCTGGCGCGGGCTATCTTTGTCGTGGACCGCGATCGCCATGGCCTGGCGCTATGCGACGCCGCGACGGGGTACCCGGCGCGTGCGCTTGCCGACCTGGATCATGGCTCGAGCACGCATATACAGGTGAGTGCGCGGCTCGATCGATGGCGCGCGCTGGCGTGGTACAGGGCGGAACTGGCTCGCGACGATGACCTGGCCATCGAGCCGCTTGGCATCGAACACGCGGAAGACCTGTTCGGCCAATACCGCGATCCGCAGATCGGCATCCTCACGCGCTTGCCGGACTTCGCCTCGGTCGAAGCGGTTGGCGAATGGATCGTGACCCAGGCCAACCAGGCCGCCCGCATGAGCTATGCCGTGCAACATGAAGCGCGTGGTTTCGTCGGCGTGGTCAGCCTGCATGTGGCCGGCGATGCCGGTTACTTCTATTTCTGGATCGGATGCGACCATCAGGGCAGGGGCTATGGCCGCCGGGCCGGGCAACTGCTTCGTGCGCAGGCACGGGCGCGAGGTGTGCGTCGCCTGTTCACTTCGGTGTATCCCGCGAACCACCGCTCACGCGAGGCGTTGGGGACGATGGGTTTCGTGGAACTCGCCACGCGTGCGATGGCGCCCGACGACGACCTGATTTTCCTGGTCGCCGACAGCGCGGGCAAGGCCGATCCCAAGTTGAGCGAAGCGCGCCTGGCGCTTCTGCTTGGCGCCATCGGCTCGCGGATAAACCTGGTCGGAAACGCTGCCCCGGTCGAGCTGGAGGACTGCGTGCATGGCTGATAGCGGTTCAGGCGAGCGGCGCTCGACGTCGCCTGGCATGGGCCGCAGCCTCTCGCTGTCGTCCTCGCCGGAGCGTCACGAACCACGTTCGCCGCCATCGTCGCCGTTGCGGGGTGGATCGCCAATGCTTGACCTGCCGCCGCCGACGGTAAGGCTGAAACGCAGCAATTCGGTGCTGGATACGCCGGAAGAAGCCGTGGCGGTAAAGAAGCCCAAGCCCAAGGCCTATGAATTCAGTGCGCTGCAAAAGGCTGACCAGGCGAAGGTCGCCGAGTTGCACGGCACGGACAAGGCATTTGCCGCCACCGTGTCGCAGCTCTCGCCCATGGTCCGCGTCGGCCTGGGTGAGGGCGGCAAGGGAACCATGGGTGTCACCATCGACGGCAAGGGCGCGATCAGCGAGCCGCATGACGTGCCCGCGCCACGTTCGGACGCGGCCATGAAGCAGGAAGCGTTCGCCCTTGGTACGTCGATGCGCACACGGTTCCTCGGTATGAAGAAAGAAGACCGGGTCGGCGAGATACAGGCCATGGAACATCTTGCCGGAAAGCTGACATCGAAGGCTTTCGAGAACAATATTTTCAAGAGCGACAAGGAAGACTACTCGACGCTGATGGATTCCTTCGGCGGCAAACGGTTCACCGGCTCACAGTTTCGCAATGTCGAGCCCGCCCTCGACGAACACACCCAGTCGGCCATGACTGCCGCGTTCCATGGGGGGTTTCGCAAAGCCGGTGAAGGCGAGAAATCTTCGCGCGCCGTGCACGCGGATCAGTTCGCCTCGGCCCTGCTCAAGGCGCAGTCCGCCATGCGGCTGGATACCGCGCACACGGTCGCGCCGGTCATCCAGCGCGACGTGACGCGCACCGGCGAGGACGAAAGCGGCAAGGCGACCTCATCGACGTCGAAGGAGCTGTTCGGACACCAGCACGTCACCCGTCACGAAATCCGGGAGATTGAGCGGGGACCGGCGGTATCCCAACTGGCCCATCGTGATCGTGCCCAGGGCTGGATCGACGCCCTCGGCACGGCCAGTTCGGTAACCACCGGTGTCTTCGTTCCGATGGCCGCATCGATCGCCGCGGCCGGCGCCGGCACCATGCGCGGCATGGCGCATCCGTTGGCCGGGGTTCCGGGCGCCGAGGAGCATTTCGGCGAAGGTTTCGTCAAGGAGCAGACAAGTACACGCGACAAGGCCACCAAGCGCCAGACCAATTCAGCGGCAAAAGCGGCGGGCCTGGCGGTCGACAAGAGCACACAGAAGTTCGACGCACCCAAGCAGGCCTCGCCGTTCCCGTCCAGCCCGCGTCGTGAGTAAGCCCGAATTGCCTACCAAGGAGTGACGAAATGGAAGGTTCCAGTGGTCGCAAGCAGCGCAAGGTCACCGAAGGATCGAGCGCCTCGTCCTCGGCGCAGGGGAGCAGGCACGTCTTTGTCCTGGTTCCGTTCGCCGAAAAGGCCCGTGGAAAATTCGAGGCACCGGACTTCCATGACCCGCATCAGTCCGCCCAGGAATGGGTGGATGCGAAGAACGCCGATAAGTCCCGCGGCAACAAGGTTTACCAGAAGATTTCCATGGATGGCCTGAAGGATGTCGACTTTTCCCAAGGGCATCGGTTGTATGTGCACGGTCATGGTGGTTCGCGGAAGGAACACCAGAACAAGCTCTATGACAGCGGCGACGCGCATATCACGCCCACGGGTCTCCGTGACGGGATGAAGCACGAAAACCCGGATATTTTCAAGACTGGCAGCCTGGATGTACGCATTGCCTCGTGCTACAGCGCGCAAAGCAAGTTCGCCGAGACCCTTGCCTCGTCGTTAAGCAGCGAGCGCACGGCGACGGGTAGCGTGAAGGGCTACTCGGGGCAGCTTAACGTCATGGAGATGACGACGCGTGCGCGTGTCCGCGCCACCAAGCCGACCGAAGGCCTGCACAAGCTGGCCAGACTGGGCATGCAAGGCAAGAAGCTGGTATCGGCCAGCGACAAGAGCCGGGAGGTCCATTACGACCGGGACAAGGCCGAGTTCAAGGCCAGCGTGCACGCAACGTCGTTTCCGGTGGTTCCGCCGGCCGCGCCACGGGCGAAGCAGCAAACCGGTGAGACAACGAAGAAACGCACACGGGGCAACGGGTAACGAGTCATTCACGGCGTCATACACAGGAAGCAGGTCATGCCAAACCAGGAGTACCGGAAACTCGGCTCGTTCACCATGGATTCCGCCCGACGCAAGGCGATACGGCACAATTTCAAGAAGTACAAGACGTCGCAGACGGCAGCCACCGTACGCATCGGGGCGATTACCGGAACGCGTGAAAGCTGGGGCGTGAGCGCCGACGAGAACGTCCGTACGAAGATCCTGCGCACCAAGTTCAAGAGCATGACGCCACGCGAGGCGCGCTGGGCTTATCACCAGCGCTCGCACCAGGGCGTGCTTGTCTATCGGACCAACTCACAAACCTTGCGCAAGACCTACGACACGGCACTGAAGACACCCAGGCACGGCATCTCCGCACATACGCCGGGTATCAAGACCCAGGTCGTCAAGGGTACCAAGGGTGCGTTGACCGAGGAGCATGGCACGCGCGACAACCTGCGCGCGCAGGCGGTCGAGAAGACCTTGTCCGATCCCAAACGCCATTACCTCGATACGGCGACCATGGGCAAGCTGGGTACGATCCAGCTGATGATGTCGCCGCAGGAAGAGTTCAGCAAAGCGCGCAAATCGGTGACCTCGGGCTCGACGACGATTCATTCGGTCTTCCCGAAGATCGGCGAGGTGAGCAAGAAGAGGGGCTTCGACCGGATGGCTTCGACGGTCAACCGGGTCCGCGAACGGGAAAAGCTGGTCTCGGCAACCATGTTGCAGAAGGCTGGACGGGACAACCTGGTGCCCGCGCCGCACAAGAAACTGCTCAAGCGCAACCATGGCGATATCGACGGTGCCATGGACATGCTGGAAAGGAAGAGCCAGAAGACCTCGACGAGTTTTCCGTTCAATTCTGCCAGTTATTCGAAAACCGACCGGCTCGACGAGCGCAGCGTGCGGCGGATGGACCGGGATGCGGGCAACAACAAGCGGGCGCGTGCCCTGAGTCCACCACGCCGGATCGAACCGAAACCCAAGGGATATCCCTTTGGGTAGTACCTGCCGAAACTTGCCACGGTCCCGCCTATAAGGCTTATCCTTGGCCGGACAAGTCAGACGTCATGCAGAATCGCCGCCCTCCGCTGGAATTGACTGCTTGAAGCACGCCTCGCCAAGCCGGCTTACCCACGCCCTGGCCGCCCTTGCCGGGCATGAGGTGCGCGCCATCGGGCGCGCCCTGGCCGGGGCGAAGAACCGCCACAAAGGCGTGCATGAGGCGCGCAAGGCGATCCGGCGGCTGCGGGCGTTGCTTTCTTTTGGCGGTCCGGTCCTGGGAGCGGACGGCGAACGACTGGATCGTGCCTGGCGTGCGCTTGGCCGTGGCCTGTCCCGCCTTCGTGACGCGGAGGTATCCGTGGCAACCGCGAAGGCGCTGACCCAGGATGCGGATGAGTCGATAGCGGAAGCGTGGAAACTTGCGATTGCGGCGCTGGAAACGCGGCGGAATACCTTGATGGAACTGGCCCTGACCGCCGATCCGGCTTTTGCCCGGCGCAGGCGGCGCGTTGCGAGTATGGGCGAGGCGGTCGACAGGCTGCCGTGGGACATGCTGGACGACGAGGCTATCGCCGACGGACTCAAGCAGAGCCGCAAGCGTGTGGAAAAAGCAGGCAAGCGAGCTTCGGAAAGTGGAACGGCCGCCGACCTGCATCGTTGGCGCCGGCGGGTCCGGCGTTTGCGCATGCAATTGCAGGCGATGGACAGCCTGCGTGAGAGCGGCATCCGTCCCCGCGGTGTTCACCATGGGCATGGCGACCTGAAGGAGCAGATCAGGCTGGCCGATGTGCTGGGCGGACAACAGGATCTGCAGGTGCTGCGGGG
>DASYLE010000087.1:0-12288 GCA_036009745.1 Luteibacter sp.
GTGCGCACCGCCTCGTCGTTTTCCCCGATGCCACCGGTGAAGACCAGCAGGTCCACACCGCCGAGCACGGCGGCCATGGCGGCGATCTGCTTCTTCGCCGAATGGCAGAACATCTCGATGGCCAGCCGTGCATCCCCGGTGGCGGCCGCATGCAGGGTGCGCAGGTCGCCGGAGAGGCCGGAGATGCCCTTCAGGCCGCTGCGATGGTCCACGAGGTCGGCAAGCGATGCCGCGTCGTAGCCCTTCTCGCGCAGCAGGTAGACCAGGAGCCCGGGATCGAGGTCGCCCGGTCGCGTGCCCATGACGATGCCGCCGCTCGGTGTCAGGCCCATGCTGGTGTCGACCGACCGGCCATCCCGGATCGCGGTGATGCTGGCGCCATTGCCAAGATGGGCGACGATCAGCCGCGCCGGCAGCCGGGCGCCAAGCTGGTGCACGATCGATTCACAGGACAGGCCGTGGAAGCCGTAGCGCTCGATACCTTCGCGCCGGAGTGTCACCGGTATCGGCAGCGTCTTCGCGACCTCGGGCATGCTGGCGTGGAAGGCGGTATCCAGGCAGGCGATATGCGGTATGGCAGGCCAGGTTTCCCGTGCCTTGCGGATCAGGGCGAGCGCCGGCGGCACGTGCAACGGCGCGAACACCGCCGCCGCTTCAAGCTCGGCGTACTTCGCATCGTCGATGAGTGCGTGATCCCGCGCGAACATACCGCCATGGACGACACGATGGCCGACCGCCGTCGGTGCGTCGTGCCCATACCGCTCCCAGAGCAGCCGGGTGACCTGGGCGAAGACCTCGTCGACATCGTCGATACCGGACTTTTCCTCGAGGACTTCGGTGTGCTCGTCATCGACCCGGTACAGGCCGAACTTCAGCGACGACGAACCGACGTTGAGCGCGAGTATCGGCGCGGACGCTTCACTCATGAGGGATGCCACTGCCAGTTGCGGATCTCCGGCAGGTCCTGCCCGTGCTCGCTGACATAGAGCTTGTGCCGCTCGATATCGGTCCAGTAGCGCTGGGTCGCTTCTTCGCGGCGGTCCGCGAGCGATGGCACGCGGTTCACCGCATCGAGGGTGAGCTGGAAACGGTCCAGGTTGTTCAGCACCATCATGTCGAACGGCGTCGTCGTCGTGCCTTCTTCCTTGTAGCCACGCACGTGGATGTTGTCGTGGTTATGCCGCCGGTAGGTGAGCTTGTGCACGATACCGGGATAGCCGTGGAAGGCGAAGATCAGCGGACGGTCGCGGGTGAATATCTCATCGAAGCGTTCATCGGGCAGGCCGTGCGGATGCTCGTTGGGCTGTTCCAGCGACATCAGGTCAACGACATTGACCACGCGGATGCGCAGCTCCGGGGCGAATGCGCGCAAGCGCATGACCGCGGCCAGGGTCTCCACCGTCGGTGCATCGCCGGCACAGGCCATCACCACGTCCGGATCGTCGTCCTCATGACCGGCCCACGACCAGATGCCCGCACCCGCCGTGCAGTGGCGCACCGCGGACTCCATGTCCAGCCACTGCCATTCCGGCTGCTTGCCGGCGACGATCACGTTGACGTAGTGGCGGCTGTGCAGGCAATGATCGGCTACGCTCAGCAGGCAGTTCGCATCGGGCGGCAGGTAGATGCGCACGATCTCCGATTTCTTGTTGGCGACATGGTCGATGAAGCCCGGATCCTGGTGCGAGAAGCCGTTGTGGTCCTGGTGCCAGACCAGCGAGGTCAGCAGGTAATTAAGCGAGGCGATGGGCGGTCGCCACGCCATCTGCCGCGTCACCTTCAGCCATTTCGCATGCTGGTTGAACATCGAGTCGATGACGTGGATGAAGGCCTCATAGCAGGAGAACAGGCCGTGCCGTCCGGTCAGCAGATAACCTTCCAGCCAGCCCTGGCACTGGTGCTCGCTGAGCACTTCCATGACCCTGCCCTCGGCACTGAGATCGATGTCGACAGCCTCGACCTCGGCCATCCAGGTCTTGCCGCTGACGTCGTACACCGCTTCCAGGCGGTTCGATGCGGTCTCGTCGGGGCCGAACAGGCGGAAGTTGCGCGATGCGAGATTGAGCCGCATGACTTCGCGCAGCCAGGTGCCGAGCACGCGCGTGGCTTCGGCCTTGCGGTCGCCGGGAATGGCCACCGGCACGGCGAAATCGGCGAAGCGGGGCATGGCCAGCGGTTTCAGCAGGCTGCCGCCGTTGGCATGCGGGTTGGCACCCATGCGGCGGATGCCGGTCGGTGCCAGTTCGGCGAATTCGTCGCGGAAACGTCCGTTTTCGTCGAAGAGCTCCTCGGCGCGATAGCTTTTCATCCAGTCTTCGAGTTGTTGCAGGTGGCCCGGCTTGTCGAAATCGGCAATGGGTACCTGATGGGCACGCCAGGTGCCTTCGACGGGCAGGCCATCGACTTCCTTCGGTCCCGTCCAGCCCTTGGGTGTGCGCAGGACGATCATCGGCCAGCGCGGATATATCGGATGTTCCGGCTGCGTGCCTTCGCGCGCATCGCGCTGGATGCGTGCGATGCCGTCCATGGCTTCGTCCATGGCCGCGGCCATCTTGCGATGCATCGGCTCCGGCTCGTCGCCTTCGACGAAGATCGGCTCGTACCCGTAACCATGCAACAGGTCGGTCAGCGCGGGTTTGCCAATGCGCGCCAGGATGGTCGGGTTGGCGATCTTGAAGCCATTGAGGTGCAGGATCGGCAGGACCGCGCCGTCGCGTGCGGGGTTGAGGAACTTGTTGGAGTGCCAGCTGGTGGCAAGCGCACCGGTTTCCGCTTCGCCGTCGCCGACGACGCAGGCGACCACCAGGTCCGGGTTGTCGAAGGCCGCGCCGAAGGCATGCGAGAGCGAATAGCCCAGCTCGCCGCCCTCGTGGATCGAGCCGGGTGTTTCCGGCGCGACATGGCTGGGGATGCCATACGGCCATGAGAACTGCCGGAACAACTGGCGCATGCCGGCGCGGTTGCGCTCGATGTGTGGGTAGATTTCGGTGTACGAGCCTTCCAGGTACGTATGCGCGACCAGGCCGGGACCGCCGTGCCCGGGTCCGATCACATAGATCATGTTGACGTCGCGTTCCTTGATGACCCGGTTCAGGTGCACGTAGATGAAGTTCAGGCCGGTGGTCGTGCCCCAGTGGCCGAGCAGGCGATGCTTGATGTGCGCGCGCTCCAGCGGCTCATCGAGCATGGGGTTCTCGCGCAGGTAAATCTGCCCGACGGAGAGGTAGTTCGCCGCCCGCCAGTAGGCGTGTATGCGGTGGAGCTGGTCGTCGGAAAGGACACTCGCCATATCGGGATGCCTGGAGGGGACGCGGATTCGTGAAGATGCGCCAGCCGCGATCTTCACGACGTGAATGGCGGAAGTTCGCACCGAAGTTAAATTTTTACGATTTCTGTACGCGATACGGGTATGCCGCTACCTGATTTCTATGCGCATAAGCCTACGATATGCGCCTGTTCCCAACCGATGTGGCGCCTGATGGAAGCCCTCTATCTCGTGTTCTTTCCCGGTCTGCTGGTGGCCACGTTCCTGAGTGAGCCGCCGGGCGACCGGTGGGTCGAGGCCGATCCCGTGCCCCCCATGAAAGACGACGATCGCTACGGTTCGATGACACGTCGCCGGTCCGTCCGACCGGCCTGAGGAGTTTCGGAGTGCACACTCATTTCATGCAGTTCTCCTGGACCGAAGACACGCAACCCAGCGTGGACCTTGGTTATGCGTCCAACGATGCCGACGGCTACGTCGTTGTGCAGCCGGTGGCCATCGGCGCCCATGCGCTGGTAGCGGCCGCGACGCAGGAAGACTACGAGCTGGGCGGTTACGCCGGCCTGTAATTCGCGAGCTTCGCAAGGCGAAGCGGTTGTCAGGGGCGACTGTACGACACGGGCGACCGCGGCGGTAAACGCGCGCGGCCGCTCGCCAATGTTTCACCACTTCATGAGCCCCGCCGGGCTCCGTACACGAGGCACGATATGCGACACAGCAAAGCTCTACTATTCGCGTCCCTGCTGGCCGCCGCGCCGGCAGGCCAGGCACTGGCCGCCGACAACGCGCCCGCCGATGACGCCTCTTCCGCCGGTGTCGTGGCGAGCAGCGATTGCTCGCAGGGCTTCTTCTCGCGCTTAGGCGCCGCCTATCGCGAGGATGCGCAGCCGGCCGATCCGAATGCGGTCGCGCCGAAGCGTCGCGCGATGGAGTCGCCGTTCGATTCCCCGCCGTTCCCGTCGGCCGAATGGCAGCTCGGTGGCGTCGCCTATCCGATCGGCGTGCCGAACCTGAATTCGCAGTATCCGCTCGAGAAGGCCATGGCCTGCACCAAGGTCGGCAACTGGATGCAGCGCAACCGCATCGAGGTCTACGGCTGGATCAATCCGTCGGGCAACCTGAGCACCTCGGATAACAGCAATTACCCGGTGAGCTACGCGACGCGGCCAAACCGCGTTGAGTTCAACCAGTTCCTGTTCCGCATCGAGCGCCTGCCGGATACCGTGCAGACCGATCATATCGATTGGGGCATGCATATCGATCTCCTCTACGGCTACGACTACCACTTCACCACGGCGAAGGGCGTCTTCAGCAACCAGTTGCTGAACAACCCGAAGCCGAACGAACCGTTGAACGGCAAGATCTACGGTGTCGATCCGATGCTGTTCTACGGCGACATCTATTTCCCCCAGGTGGCCCAGGGCATGGATGTGCGTATCGGCCGCTGGCTGTCGCTGCCGGATATCGAGGCGCAGTTCTCGCCGAACAATTACCTGGTCACCCACTCCATCCTGTACACGGTCGACCCGTATACGCAGATGGGCGTGATGACCACGACCAAGCTCAGCGACCAGTGGACGGTCCAGCTCGGCGTCAACGGCGGCAATGACACGGCGGTCTGGAACCATTCCGCCCGTCCCACGCTCCAGGCTTGCGTGCGCTGGGTGTCGGCAGACAACAACGACATGCTCTATCCCTGCGCGAACAGCGTCAACGGCTCGGACTACAACTACAACAACGTGCAGATGTACGTGATGACCTGGGGTCATCGCTTCACCAAGTCGGTGCACATGCTGACCGAGTCGTACTACATGTACGGCCGCAACATCCCGGGCTTCGGTCCGGATGGTACGCCGGGCGTCGTCGCGTCCTCGCCGGTTCCCGGTAAGGCCGGCGAATACGGCATCGTCAACTACCTGAACTTCGAGCTGGACAGCCGCAACATGATGTCGTTCCGCAACGAGTTCTATAACGACCAGAAGGGCCAGCGCACCGGCTTTGCCACGCGCTACACCAGCCACACCCTCGGCATGACGCACTGGGTGTCGCAAGACCTGGAGATCCGCCCCGAACTGCGTTACGACCACTCCTATGACGTGGACGCTTACGACAAGGGCGACAAGAGCTCGCAGCTCACCGCCCTGGTCGACGTGATCCTGCACTACTGAGGCAAGGAAGCTTCATGTGCCGGTAGGAGCCGTGGCGTCCGGCGAAGGCGCCACGGCTCCGACGGGGATTGTCTTCATCCACCCCTCCGGAGCACCTTCTTCCAGCAGGTGGAAGGGAAGAACGAGGGCAGTCGTTTGTGCACTCCCTTCTCCCTGCGGGAGAAGGTGCTCCGGAGGGGCGGATGAGGGCGCCAGGGCGCCCTCTCCGTTTTTTCAAAACCCGCGATCATGTACGCCCGGCCCCAACGGCTACTTCTCCAACGACGCATCCACGCAGCCGGCGGCCTTCAGCACCGGATTGCAACGCGCCGCCTTCGTACCACCGGGCAGGCTCACCGCATAGCCGGTCGCTGCCGCTTCGCCCGCCGGATAGTCCGTGCTCAGCATCTGCGCACCGCTGTCGATGACCGCATCACGGCGCGAGGTGTCGTTGTTGCGGGCCTGACCCTGCTCGGGATCGTCGGTACGCGTGCGCACCAGGTAGCCACGCTTGACCAGGGCGTCGATCTCGTCCTTCGCGCACTCGTTGCATTCGGTGAAGGCCGCGTCCGGGTTGCCCGGCTTGGCATTGGTGAAGATGGTGCGGCCTTTCAATGCCGCATGCCCGTCCGTATAGACCTCTTCCATCGGCCGCTGGTCCATCAGGAACACGATCTTGCCGCGCGATTTGGCCAGGGTCGGCCAACCGCCTTTCTGCACGGCTTCATCGAGCGTCGCGTGCTTGCCGCGCACGTCGTCGGGCGTGACGAGTTCATTGCGCGGGAAGACCGAGGCGATTTCCTTGTCCAGGCTGTCGAACACGGCCGGGGTGAACTGCTCGGGGACCACACTCTTGAACTCGACGTTCTTCAGCGAGCCCTGCTTGGTCTCGACGAGGATGAAGATCGGCACGTGGCCCGGATGCGCCTTCGACCATGCGCGCACTTCGTCCAGGCAGGCGGTGAACGGCTGGCAGACGGCGCGCTGGTCGATGTCCTGCACATGCATGACCTTGAAGCCGGGCTTGTCCATGATGCCATCGGCGACGATCGGCGGATCGGCCGGCAGCTTGGCCTGGGCGATCATCGCGGTGATTGCCGGATGCGCATACAGGCCACCCTGGCTGTCCGCGTAGACGTCCAGTTCGATCTGGCGCACGCCGTCATCGAGCTGGCTGGTCAACGAGGGGTGGCGATAATCGAGCGCGGCGAGCACCTTCGGTGCCTTGGCCTGCAGCAATTTGGTGGCGCTCGGCGCAAAACCGACGTGGTAACTGTTGTGCGTGCCGATGACCTGGATCTGGTTCAGGTGCACGTCGTCGGCGGCATGCGCACCGAGCGAGGCGGCGAGCAGGAGCGGCAGGATGCCGTGGCGGAGCTTGGGCATGGTGGATTCCAATGAGCGGGAAGAAGTGATCAATGCGCGGCGCACAGTTTCGCGCCCGGATCGGACATCGACGGCGGTGGCACGGTCGTGCCCCAGGCGGTCGGCGCCGAACCCATGACCAGGTGCAGGGTGCCGCCGTTGGCGATCTCGCCGTGGCGGAACCAGGCGTTGTCCAGCGGCTTGCCGTTGAGCGTGGCCGATTGCACGTAGCGATTCATGCGGTCGCGGCGGAAGTTTTCGGCGGTGATCCTGAACACCTTGCCGTTACCGAGGGTGATATTCACTTCGGCGAATGACGGCGTGCCGATCAGGTAGACGTCCTGTCCCGACACCGGGTAGATGCCCATCGAGTGGAAGGCGTACCAGCTCGACATCGCCCCGGAGTCGTCGTTACCCGGTATGCCGCCGCGCGCATCGAGGAAGCCCTTGGACAGGTAATCCACGATGCGATCGACCGCGCGGTCCGGGCGGCCGGCCCACAGGTACAGGTCGGGGATCAGGAAGCCGGGCTCGTTGGTGATATCGAAATGGAAGTGATCGAAGAGTACGTCGAGCCGCTTGACGAAGCCTTCCTTGCCGCCCGACATCTCGACCAGCTTGCGGCCGTCCTGCGGTGCGTAGATCGAATACGTCCACAGATCGGCTTCATAGAAGAAGTCCGGCCAGGTGCCACGCACGACGAAGTACGGGTCGGCCCAGCTGCCGTCGGCGTTGCGCGGTCGCAGGAAGCCCTTGATGCCTTCGCGCTCCAGCGACGGATCCCAGAGATTGGCCCAGTTGCCGGCGTGCTTCGCATACATCGCGGCATCGTCGGTATGGCCGAGCCCGCAGGCGACTTCGGCAATGGCGTAATCGTCATAGGCGTATTCGACGGTGCGCGAACCGGCACGTTCGGTCGGCTGGGCGATATAGCCGAGCGTGTTGTACGTATCGAGCCCACCGCGGCCTTCCTTGCGCGGGTCGGCCGGCGGCACCGTGGCGTCCTTCACCATCGCCTGGTAAGCCGTGGCGTAGTCGATGCCGGTCATGCCTTTGACGAACGCGTCGGCGATCATCACGTTGGCATTGCTGCCGCCCTGGGTACGGCCATTGTCGTTACCGACGCGTGCATCGGGCATGTAGCCTTCGTGCTTGTAGATGTCGATCAGCGATCGCAGGATGTCGCGCTCGCGATCCGGCGCGATCAGGGTCAGTAGCGGCGTGGAGCTGCGGAACGTATCCCAGATGGCCTGGAAGTCGTCGTAGTGCGGCTCGGACGACTGCCACTTCGGGTTCTCGCCGGTATGGTCCGACGGCATCAGCATGGTGTGGTAGATCGCGGTGTAGAACTTGCGGCGTTCCACCTCGTCGGCACCGGGGATATCGATCGTCGACAGTGCCTTGTTCCATTCGGCGACGGCGGCCTTGCGTACGGCCTGGAAGTTCCAGCCCGGGATTTCCTGCGTAGCGTTGTGGCGTGCCTGGTCGACGCTGACAAAGGAAATGCCGACCTTGGCCTGGATCGCCTGTCCGGCCTTGACATTGAAGTTCAGCGCCGCGCCGATCGGCTGGTCGGTGTCCGTATGCGCGTGGGCATCGGCATCGAGCTTGTCGCCGAGCCAGGTCTGGCTGCCGCTAGAGGGGGTATCGGTGACCAGGGCGAAATAGACGTCGTACTCGCCCCCTTCGTTCCAGCCGCCCTGGTAACGGCCCACGCCATCGATTTCAGTGGGCGAAACCACCTTGACGTCGGCACCCAGGAACTTGTGCCCTTCAGCATCCTTGCCCTTGTTGAGGATGTGCGCGACATCGACGGTGATGTGCGCATCGCCCGCCTTGTTGAAGGTGTAGCGATGGAAGCCGGTGCGCCGGGTCGCGGTAAGTTCGACCTTGGTGTCGTAACGGCTGAGGACGGTGGAGAAGTAACCCGGGCTGGCGCTCTCGTCACCGCGCGGCGAATGGATGTCGCCGGGGGCCAGTGGACCGGTGACCGGGGCCACCAGGATGCTGCCGTACTTGCCGGCGCCGCCACTGAGGTGCAGGTGGCTGAAGCCGACCACTTCACCGGCGCTGAGGTAACCGAACTTGGCCATCTTGCCGTCGAAGCCGCGCATGTCGGGACCGAGCTTGACCATGCCGAAGGGCACCGTGGCACCGGGGAAGGTGCCGCCATACCAGTCGACACCGATGTACGGATCGACGTCCTGGGCGTGGTCCGCCGCCAGGGCGGTACCGGCCATGCCCGTGGCGAGCAGGGCGGCGAGGACGAGTCGTGCGGGCCAGGCGCTGCGCGACGTGGCGCGGCGTGCAAACCGTGTCATAGGGGGTAATCCTGGTTTTCTTGGGAAGAGGATCAAAAGGTGTAGGTCAGTTCGGCGGTGTAGTTGCGCGCGGACAGGTAGTAATAGGTCGGATCGACGTCGGCGCCGCTGCCCTGGATCGCTGTACGGTGGTCGAACAGGTTATTCACCGAAAGTTGCAGGCGCAGGTCAGGTGCGAAGCGGTAGCCTAGATTGAGGTTGGTGTAGTTGTACGGCACCAGCACACGGTTCGGGTCGCCATTGGCCGCCTGGCCCGCGCCGGTGAAGCGGCGACCGACGTATTTGGTCAGGAACGAGCCGAAGAACGGGCCCTGGTCGTAGATGAAGCCCACATCCGCGGTGGTGCTCGGTGCATTGGCGATCGACAGGTGGGTGGCCTTGACGTAGGCGCTGTTCACGCTGCCATTGGCGGTAAAACTGAAGCCCGAGCCACCGAGCACGTGGGTGAATTCCGCCTCGACGCCCTTGTAGATCACGCCGCCCTGGTTGAAGAACACGTCGACCAGGGTGCCGGCCGGGCCGATTGGCTCCTCGACGCTGTTGACCATGTTGTCGAAGTCGATGTAGTAGACGTCGGCGTCAGCAACCGTGTTCGCCGTCTTCCAGACCAGGCCAGCCTGGTAGTTGGTGGTCTTCTGCGGCGCAACCGCGGAGTTGTCGCCACCCTGGATCACGTTGACCTTCGGCGCCTGGTAGCCCATTGCCCACTGCGCGTAGCCGGCCAGGTTGGGGGTGAAGCGGTAGTTGGCCGAGAGCGAGCCGAGGTTGGTGCTGAAGTGGCCACTGCCGCCGACCGGCAGGAAGTTCGATTCGCCATCGAGCGTGCGGTCGAATTCGATGTGCTTGAAGCCAGGGACCAGGGTCAGGTTAGTGGCCGGCCGCCATTCCAGCTCGACGAAGGTATGCGTGCTGTTCGAGTGCGCATTGGTGTCGATGATCTGGTCGTTCGGCTCGCCGCGCAGCGTGGTCGGGGTGAAGGTCTGCAGGTCGACCGTCACCTCATGTTGTTCCTGGTAGGCGCGTTCGGCCCAGACGCCGCCACGCAGGGTGCTGTCGGTCCAGCCGCTGCCGAAGTCCTTCTCCACTTTCAGCATGTCGCCCCAGGCGCGGTAGGCGCTCTGGTTGACCGCGCCTGGCACACCGCCGTGCGGTAGCAGCGCGGCGTTCGGCGTGCCGCCTTTCAGGTCGACGCCACCCGGGCCGCCGTCGCGCAGGCCGTAGGAATACAGCTTGTTGTCCAGGCGCCAGGTGTCGTATTCGGTATGCAGCTCGACATATTCGAAGTCGGCATGGCGTTTGTCGACGTTATACGCAGAGAACGACTGCGAATCGGGATCGCGATTCAGGCCGCCGTAATCCAGGCCATAGATGTCGGTGATCCGCTTCGGCATCGCGGTAAAGGTGTTCCAGGATGTTTTGTTGAAGTCGGCCACCGCGGTGATCGTGGTGTGGTCGCCCAGTGGCTGCTTGACCTTGAACAGCAGGTTGTCCTGGTGCAGTCCGGCGTTCTGCAGCAGGCCGTCCGATTCCAGGTGACTGTAATTGACGAAGGCCTGGGTGCCACCGGTGCTGGCGATCGTACCCGTGTTCGCCTCACCGGCGACCTGCCAGGTATTGCCGGTGCCATACATGGTGGACAGGCGCCCCGACGGCTGGTCGGTGGTCGGTTCGGAGTACAGCGCCACCGTACCGCCGAAGGTCGCGTTACCGAGCGTGCTGGCGGTGCCCGGACCGCGGTCGACGATGACTTCGCCCAGCGTCGGCGCCGGGAAGAAGGCGGTGGTGGCGTGGCCGAAGGCGCCCGGGTCACTGAACGGAATGCCGTCGAAGGTGACGTTGTACTCGCCGTCCTGGAAGCCGCGGATGGTGCCGCTCTTGCTCGACAGGCCGGCACCGTTCGGCGAGGCATTGATCGCCGACGGGGTCAGTTCGAGCAGGGCAAGATAATCCGACTTCGGCGAGGCGATGGTCTGGATGTACTTGCTGTTGAGGATGGATTCGGGCTCCATCGCCGCCAGATTGCCTTGCGAGGGTGCAAGCGAGGCAGCGGTACCGGGTGGTGCATTGTTCGGATCGTCGCTGGTGCCAGAGACGACGACACCCTGGAGGTTGGTCGGGGCCGACTGAGCGGCCGCACCCATGGCGGCGGCGAGGGTCGCAAGGCCCAGGCCGAGACGTATTGCGTGATGCATGGCGTAGAAATCCCAGGTATGGGAAGCGCACAAGCCTCCGGCACGGCAGGCTCGCGGCTCCTCTGAATTCGCGTGGCTGACGGGGAGTGGTATGAAACAGTAATTAAAGCTATCTTTATGTCGTGACAGCGCCGTGACCCTGGGATTTCAGGGGTTCCGGCGACAATGAAAGGAGTTTCATGTTCGGTCGATCGCCTCGCGTTCGGTCATTCAATAGAGGAGCGCGGTACACCTGATGTCAGGACGCGCGTTTGCAGGCGATGGAAGACCGGGCATTCAGGGGGCGGGTCATGAATATGGGTAAAAGCAGGAAAGCAGCCATTCCGGCAGCGCACGAGGACACGGAGTTCTTCTTGCGCACCAAGCAGCAACCTGTCCAGCAACGGGCGATCGATACCTTCGAGCTGATCCTCGAGGTCACCGCGCGACTGCTCGGCGAGGTCGGGGTGGAACGGTTGTCGACCAACCTGATCTGTGAGCGCGCGGGGCTGACGCCGCCGGCGCTGTATCGCTACTTCCCCAACAAGTACGCCATCCTCAAGGAGCTCGGTTCGCGCCTGATGGGCAGCCTGAACCGCTTCTACCTGTCGTGGCTGGACGAGGAGCGGCAGATCTCACTGGAAGATTCGCGTGAGACCGCGGTCGCCCGCCTGAAGAAAATGCAGGAGACGATCAACGCGATCACCCTGTCCTTCCCGGGTGCCTCGTGGATCCTGCGCGCCATGCGCGCGGTGCCGCTGCTGCAGTCGGTTCGACTGGACTCGCATGAACTGGTCGCAACGCGCTCGTTCGAAGCCTTGCGCAGTCGCTATCCGCATGCGGCGGACGACGATCTGGCGCTGGCGCTGCGGCTTTCGACCGAAGTGATGTATTCGGCGACCGAGATGGTCGTGGACAACCCACACCTGGACGCCGACCGCATCAATACCGAGATCTCGGAAATGGTGGTGCGGTACTTCGATCGCTTTGCCGAGGCGGAGGCGCGGTACACGAAACAG
>DASYLE010000088.1:0-27283 GCA_036009745.1 Luteibacter sp.
GGCGGAACTGGTCGGCGATGGCCTCGACGCTGGCGCCGAGGCGGTGGTCGTCGTCGAGCATCAGGGTCGGCATGCCGGCATCGCCGGCGAACTCCAGCGCATCGGCGGCCGGGCAGACCTCGTCGCGAAAACCGTGGATCAACATGGACGGCACGTCGCGACGCTGGTCGAACATCAGCGGATAACCGGGAATCCCAGCCGGGAGGGCAAGCAGGAACAGGCCACGAACCGGGGCCTTCAGCGAAGCCAGGCCGGAAACGAAGGCACCCATGCTCGAGCCGACCAGGACCGGTGGCTCGACCGCGGCGGCGATCGCCGCGTTCAGCCGGGCCAGGCGGGGTTCCACGGAGCCGGCGTGGCCGTGCGCGTCGTCCGCCCGGTAATCGGGCCGCTCGGTGCGCCAACCCATGCCCTCGGCGAGCGCGGCCAGCACGCTGACCTTGGTCGCGTCCGGGCCCGAATCGGAGCCATGGGAAAGAATGATGTGGCCGCGCATGGCGGTCTCCGGGATCCTGAGTGACCGCGCATGGTAACAGGCCGCCCCGGAAAGCCTCCCGCGGCACGCGGGCGCGTGCGAGACTCCAGCGATGCCATTCATCGACCTGCCCCTTCCCTACGCGTCCCTTTTGCCCGCCCGTCCCGTGGACGAAGTCGACCTCGTGGTCATGCACTGCACCGAGTTGCCCGACCTCGCCACCGCGCGCGAGTACGGCGAAAAGGCCCATTACCCCAACGGGGTGGGCCACAGCGGCCATTTCTACGTCGACCGCGACGGCAGCGTGTACCGCTATGTCGATCCGGCTCGGGTAGCCAACCATACGCGCGGCTTCAATCCGCGTTCGATCGGCATCGAACTGGTCAATACCGGACGCTACCCGGACTGGTTCGATACGCGTCGCCAGGTCATGACCGAGGCTTATCCGGATGCGCAGATCAGGGGATTGGTCGTCCTGCTCCGCGAGCTGCGCGAGGACTTGCCCAACCTGGTCAGGGTCGCCGGCCATGAGGACCTCGATGTGGCCATGGTCGCCGCCAGCGACGATCCGGCGCGCGAGGTGCCGCGCAAGCGCGATCCCGGTCCGCGCTTCCCCTGGGACGAGGTGCTGGCGAAGACCGGCCTGGAACGGCTGCCGCAACGCGGACCCGAACTCTTATAATCCTCAGTTCGCCTAGGGGAACCTGCATGTCCGACAACCACGTCGCCGAACTGGTCGAGCTGATTCAGCTCGAACGCCTGGAAGACAACCTGTTTCGCGGGCAAAGCCGCGATATCGGCACGCGTTTCGTCTTCGGCGGCCAGGTCCTCGGCCAGGCCCTGTCGGCCGCGCAGCAGACGGTCGATCCGATCCGCCAGGCTCACTCGCTGCACGCGTATTTCCTGCGCGCCGGCGATATCAACGCACCGATCGTCTACAGCGTCGAGCGTACCCGCGACGGCGGAACCTTCTCCGCGCGGCGCGTCGTCGCCATCCAGCACGGCCAGCCCATCCTCAACGGCTCGGTGTCCTTCCAGACCCCGGAAGAGGGCTTCGAGCACCAGATGACGATGCCCGAGGTGCCCGCACCCGAGGACATCGAGCCCATGCACCCGTTGCCTTCGGCCGAGGTATCGCGCCTGCCCGAGAAGATGCAGCGCTGGATGGGTATCGACGGACCGTTCGAATTCCGCCACGTCTGGCCGCGCGACGAACTGCACCCGGCCAAGCGCCCGCCGTACCAGCGCATCTGGTTCCGCCTGATCGCACCGATCGATGACGCACCGTCGCAGCACCGCGCCCTGCTTGCCTACGCCTCGGACTTCCATCTCATCGGCACGGCGACGCTCCCGCACGGCATTTCCTACCTGACCCGCAATATCCAGATGGCCAGCCTCGACCACGCGCTATGGTTCCACCGGCCGTTCCGCATCGACGAGTGGCTGCTATACGCCTTCGACAGCCCGACCACGCAGGGCTCGCGCGGCCTTGCCCGCGGCATGATCTTTACCCGGGATGGCCGGTTGGTCGCTTCGACGGCGCAGGAAGGGTTGATCCGTTTGCACGAAGACTGAACCGGTTTTGCCTTAGAATTGGCCCATGCGCCAGATCTATACATCGCCACGCCAGGAAAACATCGACCGCGTCGTCGCCCTGCTCGCCGAGCACGGTATCGAGGCGACGGTGACCAATCGTTCGGTCTGGAAACGACCGACCTACCAGCGCTTCAGCTATTCCCAGCGCATGGACAGCCGCGACGAGTGGCCGCAGGTATGGATCACCAATGCCGACGACTTCACCCAGTCGCGCGCCCTGCTCAAGGGGATCGGCATCGAGCCGATCTCGCGCTACTCGGAAGAACTGGCCACGAACCGCCAGCCGTCCTCGCAGGCTCCGGCCCAGCGAACCGCCGGCCGGGTCCGTCTGATCGCGCTCGTGGCCGTCGCCGCTGTGTTCCTGATGGTCGTGCTGAAGGCCATGCGGGTGCTCTAAGATCGGGCCATGCGCTCCGAACGCGTCCGCCTTTTCCAGACCTTGCCGCATACCTGCGGCTATTACGCTGATCGCACGGCGCAGAACCTGGTCATCGACCCGGCGGCGCCGTACCTGGACCGTCTCTATGGCAAGGCCCTGGCCGGTGGTTTCCGCCGCGCCGGCGGGCATCTGTATTTCCCCAATTGCGGCGAATGTCGCGCCTGCGTGCCCTGCCGGGTCGACGTCGAGGCGTTTTCCCCCGATCGCAGCCAGCGTCGCTGCATGGCCCGCAATGCCGACCTCGCGATCGAGGAAACCCTGCCTGGCCTGACCGACGAACGGCACGAACTGTATGCGCGCTACCTGAAATCCCGGCATCCGGACGGCGGCATGGATACCGCCGATACCGACGACTTCCAGCGCTTCCTTACCGCGCCGTGGAGCCCGACGCTGTTCCTCGAGTTCCGCCTCGCCGGCGAACTGGTCGGCGTCGCCGTCACCGATGTGTGCCTCAACGGCCTTTCGGCCGTCTATACCTTTTTCGCGCCGGAACACGCTGCGCGAGGGTTGGGCACCTTCGGCATCCTGCAGCAGGTCGAACTGGCGAAGCGTCGCGGCCTGCCGCACCTTTACCTCGGCTTCTGGATCGAAGGCCATCCGAAGATGGACTACAAGAGCCGGTTCCGACCGCTGGAAGTGCGGCTGGCGGGGCGCTGGCAGACGCTTTAGCTTAGGCAACAGCAGCGGGAAGTCACGGCCTCAAAGGACTCGCGCACAGGGTGCGCTCCCACAAGTCCACGACACCTTTGTGGGAGCGCACCCTGTGCGCGAGTCCTTTGGGGCCGGGCATACATGCTTGCAGGCTTTCCGGTTTCAGATACCCGGCGGCGGTGCCGGATACGGATGCAGCTTGGCCAGTGAAATCGACAGGCCGTCGTCACCCACCACACGACAATGCTCGCGACGCAACTGGCGCGGTTCCTTCACGCCGCAGCTGTGCGCGATGGTGCCGACCTCGTACATCAGGTTGGTCGCGTAGTGGAACACCCGTTCGCTCTTGTCGCTGACCACCAGACCGCGCTGCAGGCGTAAATCGTGCGTGGTGATGCCGGTGGGGCAGGTATTGCGATTGCACTGCAGCGACTGGATGCAGCCCAGCGAGAGCATGAAGCCGCGTGCCGAATTGACGAAGTCAGCACCCATCGACAAGGCCCAGGCGACGTCGTAAGCGGTGATGCACTTGCCCGCGCAGATCACCTTGACCCGCTCGCGCAGGCCCTTCGACAGCAAGGTGTTGACCAGGGCCGGCAAGGATTCGTGCAGCGGCAGGCCGACGCCTTCCATCAGGGTCTGCGGTGCCGCGCCGGTGCCGCCTTCGGAACCGTCGACGATGATGAAGTCCGGTGCGCTCTCGATGCCGCGCTTCCACACTTCATCGCATAGCGTGCGGATCCAGTCGACGTCGCCAAGCACCGCCTTGAAGCCAGTCGGCTTGCCGGTGATCTCGCGGATATGCGCGATCGAGTCCATCAGCTGGCCAACATTGGCGATATCGATATGCCGGTTCGGGCTCTGCGAGTCCTTGCCAACCGGAATGCCACGGATCGCGGCGATCTCCGGTGTCACCTTCGCGCCCGGGAGTAGCCCGCCCAGACCAGGCTTGGCGCCCTGGCCGAGCTTGATGCTGACCATCTTCACCTGCTTGTGCGCGCAGGTTTCCTTCAGGCGCTGGTCGTCGAGCTGGCCATCCTCGGTACGCACGCCGTACTTCGCCGTGCCGATCTCGAAGATGATGTCGCAGCCGCCCTCGAGGTGATACGGCGCCAGGCCGCCTTCACCGGTGTCCATCCAGATGCCCGCCTTCGCCGCGCCGTGCGACAGCGCACGCACGGCCGGCACGGACAAGGCCCCAAAGCTCATCGCCGAGATATTGAAGAAGGCCGCATGGCTGTACGGCTCGCGTGCATACGGTCCGATCAGCAGCGGTCGCGGCTCGACATGGTCCTCGGCCAGTTCCGGGAACGGCGCATTGACGAAGAACGGCACGCCCTCGTTGCGCAGGTCGCGGGTCGAGCCGAAGGCCACCGTATTGTCGGCGTTCTTCGACGCCCGATAGACCCAGGTGCGCTCGGCACGGTTGAACGGCATTTCCTCGCGGTCCATCGCGAACATGTACTGGCGCAGGAATTCGCCGAGGCGCGACAGGCCGTAGCGGAAGTGTCCGATCACCGGGAAATTGCGCAGCACCGCATTGGTGGTCTGGTTACGGTCGACGATCCAGGTCGCCGCGAGCAACATGATGAACAACGCCAGCATCAGCAGGAACAGCGCCGCGCCGATTTCGACGACGACGACCAGCCAATGCGCGAAACCTGAAACTTCCATCATGCCGCTCCGATTCTAGAGTTCCACGCGCAGCACGGACGCTGCGCGCAAGGCCTTGGCCAGCGCGCCCTCGATATCGTCGGCACGGGCCAGGGTCACGGCCATGCGTCGGCGGCCGCGGACTTCGGGCTTGCCGAATATCCGCAACATCGTATCCGGTTCGGCGAGCGCTTCGGCGACACCGTGGTAACGCGGATCGGTGCCTTCGCCTTCCACCAGTACCGCGCACGATGCCGCCGGCCCGAACTGGCGGATCGCCGGCACCGGCAGGCCGAGGATGGCGCGCGCGTGCAGGGCGAACTCCGAAAGATCCTGCGAGATCAGGGTAACCAGACCGGTGTCATGCGGACGCGGGCTGACTTCGGAAAAGATCACCTCGTCGCCGCGCACGAAGAACTCCACGCCGAACACGCCACGACCGCCGAGCGCCGCGGTGATCGCGGCGGCTTGCCGCTCGGCCTCGACCAGGGCCTTGTCGCTCATCGGCTGCGGCTGCCAGGATTCGCGATAGTCGCCGTCTTCCTGCCGATGGCCTATCGGCGCACAGAAAGACACGCCGTCACGATGGCGGACGGCCAGCAGGGTGATCTCGTAATCGAAGTCGATGAAGCCCTCGACGATCACCCGCCCCTTGCCTGCTCGCCCGCCGGACTGCGCGTAGTCCCAGGCGGCAGCGGCAGCTTCCGGAGTACGCACGACGCTCTGGCCCTTGCCCGAGGAGCTCATCACCGGCTTGACCACGCAGGGTGTGCCCAGCGCGGCAATCGCCTCGAGGTATGCCTCACGGGTACCGCAGAACCGGTACGGCGAGGTCGGCAGGCCGAGTTCCTCGGCAGCGAGGCGGCGAATGCCTTCGCGGTCCATGGTCAGCAAGGCGGCGCGTGCGGTCGGCACCACGTTGAGCCCCTGTTTTTCCATCTCGACCAGGGTTGGCGTATGGATGGCCTCGATCTCGGGCACGACCAGGTCCGGGCGCTCGGCCTCGATCAATGCCCTCAGTGCATCGCCATCGAGCATGTCGATCACATGGCTGCGGTGGGCGACCTGCATGGCCGGGGCATTAGGGTAACGGTCGACCGCGATCACCTCGACGGCGAAGCGCTGCAGTTCGATCGCCACTTCCTTGCCCAGTTCGCCCGAACCGAGCAAGAGGACGCGCAAGGCGTGGCCGGAATGGGGGGTACCGAAAGGCTTCATGCAGGTCTCCGCTGTGGAGGGGGCATTTTAGAGGGTATTGGCATCATCCCGGACCGCCGGATTGGTCATTGACTGGGGGAAAAATCCGGCATCTAGTGAAGTCGTCCCCAACAATCCATGGAATCAGTCATGCGACGCCTACCTGTAGTTGCGTTGTTGCTGTGCCTGTCGTGCGGCGTGGTTCATGCCGACGATACCTGGATGAGCGTGCAGCTCGATGGCCGCAAGATCGGCAGCCTCCACGTCGAACGAGAAATCGACGCCGACCGCATTGTCACGACCCAGACGCTGAGCTTTCGCCTGAACCGTTCCGGCCACGATATCCCGCTGATGAATATCAGCCGCAGCACGGAAAGTCACGATGGCATGCCGCTGGCCTTTTCCAACGACAGCAGCATGTCCGCGCGGCAGAACATGGTCAGCGGCACGCGTCGCGAGGACGGCAACTTCCAGGTCACCAGCGATGTCGGCGGCCAGTCGCGGGTAACCCTGCTTGACTGGCCCGACGGTGCAATGCTGGCCGAGGCCCAGCGCCAGGCCATCCGCAGCCATGGCTGGCGTCCCGGCACCCGCTATCGCCTGCTCAACTTCGATCCGGCCAGCCAGCAGACCGTCGATACCGAGATCGCCGTGGTCGGCGACGAACGCGTCGACCTGCCCAACGGCGCGGAAACCCTGCACCACCTGCAGCAGTCGCTGCATATGACCCGCGGCACCCAGGTCATGGACCTGTGGGTCAACGACGAGGGCCGTGTACATCGCGGCATGATGCCCCTGCTCGGTTTCCACCTCGAAATGCTTGCCTGCGACCAGGCCTGCGCACTGGCACCCGACCAGAACATCGACCTGCTGCGCGTGGCGATGACCGGCGCGCCACGTCCGCTCACGCCGAACCTGCGCGCTGAACCGCTGCGTTATCTGATCCGCGTCGACGGCAACAACACCCAGCCCTTCATCGACACCGACGAACAGCGCTCTTATGCACTTGGCGATGGACTGTGGATCCTCGATGTCGGTGCGACCCGCCGCTCGGGAGAAGCCACGCCGAACGCCGATGACGTCGCCAGCACCGCCTGGTTGCAATCCGAATCCCCGGTGCTGCGCGATATGGCGAGCAAGGTGGTCGGCGACGCCGACAACGATCTGCAGAAAATGCGTCGGCTGCGCTCCTTCGTCTCCAGTTTCATCCAGCAGAAGGGCCTGAACGTCGGTTATGCCTCGGCGCTCGAAACCGTCGAGACCCGCGCCGGCGATTGCACTGAACACGCCGTACTGCTCGCCGCCCTGGCCCGTGCCGAAGGCATCCCGGCCCGGGTGGTCACCGGCATCGTCTATAGCGACCGCTTTGCCGGTGCCTCGCGCGTGTTCGTGCCGCATGCCTGGATGCAGGCCTGGATCAACGGCCGCTGGCGCAGCTTCGATGCGGCCCTGGGCCGGTTCGATTCCACCCATATCGCCCTTGGCGTCGGCAGCGGCGACCCCTGGAAGTTCTTCGCCGGCCTTGGGGTGCTCGGCAATATGACGATCGAACGGGCCACCCCCCTGTCCTCCCTGATCGAGTTGCCGGGGGCTGGCGGGGTCAGCAGCGCCGGGACCCGCGGACCGTGACCGATGACGAATCGCGGCCGGGCACTTGCATGTGATATCACAATGATATCTACTTCTTTCCAGTCCACAGGAGAGAAGCGTCATGAACGAGCGTCCGGCCTTTTCCATTCCCGGCATCCCGATGATTTTCGTGCTGTTGCTGATCGCGCTCGGCGGCGTCGCCTGCGTGCTGCTCGGCGCGAAATCGCAATCGCCGATGGCGATCGTCGGCGCCCTGCTGATCGCCTTCACCGTCTTCCTGTCCAAGGGCATGCTCCAGGTCCAGCCAAACCAGGGCCAGGTGATGCAGCTGTTCGGCAAGTACGCCGGCACCTGCCGCGATGCCGGCCTGCGCTGGACCAATCCGTTCTATAGCAAGCGCCCGGTCAGCCTGCGCACGCGCAACTTCGAGAGCGCCAAACTCAAGGTCAACGACCTGGATGGCAACCCGATCGAGATCGCCGCGATCGTGGTCTGGCAGGTCGTCGACACCGCCGAGGCGGTGTTCTGTGTCGACGACTATGAGAACTTCGTGCGCATCCAGACCGAGTCGGCCCTGCGCCAGATGGCACAGAGCTACGCCTATGACGCGCACGACGACGAGAAGCCGTCGCTGCGCAGCCACGGCGAACTGATCAACAACCATCTGCGCGAGGAAATCGAAGCGCGGCTGATAAAGGCCGGCGTGCAGGTAATCGAGTCGCGGATCAGCCATCTCGCCTACGCCCAGGAAATCGCCCAGGCCATGCTGCAGCGCCAGCAGGCCAGTGCGATCGTCGCGGCGCGCAGTCGCATCGTCGAAGGCGCGGTCGGCATGGTCGCGATGGCGCTCGACCAGTTGCGCGCGCAAGGCGTCGTCGAGCTCGACGAAGAGCGCAAGGCGGCGATGGTGTCGAACCTGCTGGTCGTGCTCTGCGGCGACCGCTCGACCCAGCCGGTGGTCAACGCCGGCAGCCTTTACAGCTGACGGCTCGCCCGTGAGTGCCGAAAAGAAAGCCTACCCGTTACGGATCAGCGCCACCGTGCTCGAGGCGATGCAGCGCTGGTCGGAGGATGAACTGCGCAGCCTGAATGCGCAGATCGAGTATGTCCTGCGCGATGCCTTGCGCCGGTCGGGCCGGCTGAAACCCACGCCAACCGAACCGGCCGAGGACGACGAATCGGATTAACGGTCGGTAGCGGCAATCAGTTGCAGCGACGGCAGGCTGACCACGCGAACTTCCGGCGTGCTGTCACCGGCGATCAACAGGCGCTCGCCGGTGGTTGCCAGGGTCTCGATATCGGTCAGGCCCTCGCGGGCACCGATGCGGCGTAGCGGCCGACCGTCGCGGGCGTCGTAGACGACCAGCTGGTCGCTGCCGTGATCGGCGACGATCAGCCAGTCGTGGCTGGCGTCCTGCCAGTGGACGACACCGTTGAACGACGCCGGATTCGCCTCGGCCTTTACCACGGGTGCGCGATCCGGCGTCAGCACCACCAGGCCGCTCAGCAGCAGCACGCCGACGCCCACCCAGGTCGCCAGGCGGCGACCGCGCGAGAAAGGCAAGGGAGGGAGGGCGGCGGCTGACATGCGCGCAGCATGCCGCCGCGCGATGACATGCCGATGACCGTACTCAGGCTTCGCGTCGAAGCATCGCCAGGCCCAGGGCCAGCCAGCCGACGATGAAGGCGGCGCCGCCGAACGGGGTGACGATGCCGGTCCAGCGCGGTGCGCCCAGCGCCAGCGCGTAGAGGCTGCCGCTGAAGAGCACGATGCCGATCGCGAATGCGGACAGCGCGATCCGTCGTGCGCGGCCATCGAGCGGTACCAGGGCCGCAAGGCCAAAGGCCAGCGCATGCCAGAAGTGGTAATCGACCGCGGTTTTCCACAGCTCCAGCCCGCGCGCGTCCAGCGTGCCGCGCAAGGCATGCGCACCGAAAGCCCCGAAGGCCACGGCGCTGGCACCGGCGAGGGCGAGGATCCAGGCCACGGCCGGACTGACAGGTTGTCGCATAGAGGGCATTCCAGGGGGTCGGGGCCACCCCGGTAAGGGCGGGTGACGTATCCTTCGAACGATTGCCGAAGGAGTTTCGCATGAAGTCGTCGTTCCCGGTCCGTCTGCTGGCCTTGCTGGTCCTCCTCGTCGGCGTCGCCGCCCTGGCCGGCTGCCAGCGCGGGGCGCAGCCGCCATGGCGGCTCACCGATGTCAGCGGCCACTTGCCCGATCTCGATTTCAAGCTCACCGACGACAACGGCAAGACGGTCACCGGTGCGGACTACCGCGGCAAGGTCGTGCTGCTGTACTTCGGCTACACGCATTGCCCCGACGTCTGCCCGCTGACCCTCGCCCAGCTGCACGTGGTCATGCAGCGGCTCGGCGCACCCGCCGACGATGCGCGCATCCTCTTCGTCAGCGTCGATCCGGCGCGCGATACGCCGCCGATCATGCACGCCTACGTCAACGCCTTCGACAAGCGCGCGATCGGCCTGGTCGGTTCGCCGCGCGACACCGAGGCGCTGGCCAAACGCTTCCGCTCCGCCTTCACCCGCGAACCGGACAAGGGCGACGGCGCGTATGACGTCAGCCACAGCTCGGCCATCTATATCTTCGACCGCGACGGCAAGGCGCGCCTGCTGGCCACGCCCTCCGCCGCGCAGGACGATATCGTCCACGACCTGCACCTGCTGCTCGACCTGGGAGTCAAGGCATGACGAAGACCTTTATCGCCCTCCTCCTGCTATGCGCGACAGGCACCGCCTTCGCCAATGACGCGGCATCGCTGCGCGCGAGCGGTGCCTGGATCCGCGTCATGCCCGCCAACCTGCCCGCGGGTGGCTACGTCACGCTGGAAAACACCGGCGACACACCAGTCACCTTGACCACTGCGTCCACCACCGCGTTCGGCCACGCGATGATCCATCGCAGCAGCACCGACGGTGGCATGGGGCGCATGGAAATGGTCCACAGCGTCACCCTGCCACCGCATGCCAGCACCGCGTTCGCGCCCGGCGGCTACCACGTGATGCTGACCGACGCGGTCAAGCCGCTGGCCGTCGGCGACAAGGTCCCGGTGACCTTCACCCTCGGCGATGGCAGCACCCTGCCGGTCGACTTCATCGCCCGCCCGGCCAACGCCACCGGTCCGACCGACTGATCAGCCCGCGGTTTCGCCGAGCCGCCTGGCCAGCCGTCGCAGGGCGTCGCGCAAGCCGTCCGGTGAGCGGATGGTGAAAGCAAACGGCAGTCGCGCCAGCTGCCGCGCGAACCAGTCCAGGTCGTCCATCTGGCTGCGCAACAGGACGCCGTCGTCGACAGGTTCGAACAGGCCGATGCTACCGCCGAGAGTTCCCAGCGCACGCTGCAGGTCGGTATGCAGCACGACCTCGGCAACGATCGAACGTGGCAGCGAGGCAATGCTGAAAGTCAGGTGCGCTACGGCATCGAAATCCTCGGGCCGGACGAACGATGTCACGCCGATCTCGACATCGCGCACGCGATCCAGCCGGAACGAACGCAGACCCTTGCGCAAATGGCAGAAACCGACCACGTACCAGTAACCCGCACGGTGGGCCAGCCCGTACGGGTCGAACTCACGATCGCTGTCGTCGCCCTGCCCCGAGCGGTAGTGCATGCCGACGCGCAGGCGCGATTGCGCCGCCGAACTCAGGGCAAACAAGGTCTCGCTGGTTCCCGCACCGGCCGAGCGCGACACATCGAGCATCACGTTTTCGGCGACCGAACGCGTGCGTCCTTTCAGCTTCTCCGGCATGACCCGCTCGAGCTTGGCCTGCGCACTGGCCACCGCCGCCGCGGCCTCGGTCAAGCCCATGCTCCTCGCCGCCAGCAAACCGATCGACAAGGCCAGCGCCTCGTCATCGGTGAACATCATCGGCGGCAGCTTGAACCCCGGCACCAGCGCATAGGCGCCATGCCGTCCTCGCTCGGCGGTGATCGGGATGCCAAGCTCCTCGAGCATCGCGATATAGCGGCGCAAGGTCCGTGGATTCACCTCCAGCCGCCGTGACAGCTCAGCGCCACTCATCCGCCGATGCGTCTGCAGCAGTTCGAGGACGGCCAGTGCCCGCGTGGTCGGGTGATACATGGAGGGATTCTATCCATGAATCAGGGCGAATATCGCCCTATATATCTCCCAGGCTCCAGTCACCTCCACGAATCGAACATGGGAGGAGAAGATGGTGATGATCGGCCTGCATGTGGAGAAGGATGGCCACGTCGCGCCTGGGGCACCGTGGTTTCGTCGCGTGCCGACTGATCGCCGTGTATCCATGGTGGCCAGCGTGAAAGGTCTGGCCCCCAACGGACTCGCGAACAGGGTTCGCTCCCACAGGAGCAGGTTGCCGCGGCCTTGTGGGAGCGAACCTGTTCACGCGTCCGTTGAGGCCAGACGTCACAGGCCCTGACGCCCGGCATCAGTTACTCCCAACACCACCAAGATTAAGCATCAACCGCAACCCCAACACCACCGCATTCCCCGGCACGAACTTCGCCGCCGTCGTCCGCCCCAGGATGTCCGGATGCACCAGATACTGCACATTCGGCACAAGGGTGAGATAAGGCTTCAACCGGATGCCGTAGTTCACTTCCATCATCGTCGAGTCACGTGACATCCCCGGCGTCCCATGGTTCTTGCGAATGATGTCATCCATGAGCCCGGTCTCCTTGGTGGTGAAGCGGAAATAGTTCGCCATGAAGCCGAACGAATCGCCGGGACGCGAAGCGAAGGGACCGGACCAGAAGAACCCGGCATTGGCCTGCATGGTGTAAACCTCGGCGCTGTCCATCGGCGCCGAGATGGATGCGAATACAGCAAGGTTGCGCGCCGTCGACGTCGGGTCAGGTCGATAGACCACCTGATCGCCCAGCAGATATGCGCCGAAGCGCCCGCCGTCGTACATGCGCGGCTGGCCACCCAGGGGTATGCGCGGCAAACCCCTCGTATTGAGGCGTGGATCGGCGTAGTCCGCGTTGTTCCACCAGACACCGGCGCGATAGTGGCGCGGATAGGGATCGGTCTTGAACGAGGTTTCGTAGCCGGTTTCCAACGGCATGACCACGCCGGTTGATTCCTTGGTCGACCAGCCCAGACCATGATTGAGCCGCCGGTTCGGATTGATCTCGAACGCACCGAGTGCGACGTACTCCTTGCCCGGCTGGTAAGTGATCTTGGTACCCCAGTTCACATAGGGAAACCCGATGAAACCACCATCGGACTGGGGCAGCGTGTAGGGGCAATCCGGCGCGCCGTCGAAGCGGCAGCCATAGGTCGAGCGAGCGAACTGCCAGGTCGTGTTGACCCGGCCGAACAACACGGTCAGGTGCTGGTCGGCGAACTTCTGTTCCCAGGTCAGCTGGGCCAGCTGCCATTGGCGTTGCGGGAACGAGTAACCCTGCACCTTGACGCTGTTGCCGATGTCGGTGGCCGAGATGCTGTGGCCGTAGTAACGCGCGAAGCTGATATGCATCGTGCCACCGTGGACGCCGACCAGCTTATCCATGTCCAGCTCGGCGCCGGCGACCACGCCGCCTGCATTGGTCTGGCCGCGGTTTATGCCGCCCGATATCGACGAGGCATAGTCATTGTCGATGACGATGCGCGGCGCGATGCCGATCGAGCGCAGCCAGTCGACGGGACCCGGCGGCGTCGAAACCTCGTCCGCGGCAAACGCCGTGGTCGACATGACGGTGAAGGCAGCGGCGACGAGCGCGCGCCAGAGTGCGTTTTGATACCTGTTCATGTGCACTTGAACCTCGATGCGATGTGTGAGCAGCCGCAACGCGAACGATCTCGCGCCGTACGGCGGAACGTGACGTGGAGGATTCGGTCTTAGGGCGACAGTTCTTCGAGCACGCGGCCTTTGCTTTCCACCGCGAAGAGCGCGCAGACCACCCCGCCGATGAGGGCGACCAGGGCGAACGCGCCGAATACCAGGGCGATGCCCGATTCGGCGACGACGAAGCCGATCAACGCGGGACCGGCCATCGATCCCGCACGCAGCCAGGCGCTGCCCAGTCCCGCGCCGACCGCACGCATGCGGGTCGGGTACAGCTCCGCCGAATACAGGTACAGCGAATAGGTCACCGTCTGGATGATCGCGTAGGTACACGTCGCCAGCACCAGGATGCGCATCGCCGTGCCCGCGCCGGTCAGCCACAGCACCAGCATCGGCACGATCGCCAGCAGGAAGGCGCCGATGTACCAAGGCCGTCGGCCGACCTTGTCGATGGTGATCGCGCAGACAAACGACACGACGACAGCGACACTGGTCATGATCAACCCGTACAGCAGGCTCGTCTGCAACGGAATATCGAACACCGTGCGATACAGCGTAGGCAGCCAGGTCGCCAGTCCGTTGTTGATCAGGTACGAACAGAACCACAGTGTCCACAGCACCAGGGTGCGTTTGCGGTAGATGCCGGAGAACAGGTCGCGCCAGCTGCCACGCTGGCTGATCGATGGCAGCTCGACGCTGGCCGCGGGCGCCGGCAAGGGGATACCGCGCTTGCGGATATCCCGCTCCAGCTTGGCCACTACTTCGGAGGCCTGTTCGATGCGGCCATGGGTAAGCAGCCAGCGCGGCGACTCAGGGAGGAAGAAGCGCAGAGGCACGGTGAGTGCCACCGGCAACACACCGATCCAGAACATCGTCTTCCAGCCGTAGACCGGCACCAGGAAATAGCCGATCAGCGCGGCGAACACCAGGCCGACCAGGAACAACAATTCGTAGAGAAGAAAGAAGCGTCCGCGTCGGCGTGCGCCGATGAATTCATTGACATAGGCACTGGCGACCGGCACTTCCCCCCCGGTACCGATGCCTTGCACGAAACGGAACGCCATCAACGAGGCCGCGCTCCAGGAAAAAATGCAGAACACGCTCATCACCGCGAAAATACTCACCGTGATGGCCAGCGTGGGCAGCCGGCCGATCCGCTCGGCCAGCCAGCCGAAGAACAGCGCGCCGATCAGTTGCCCGAGGTAGCCGGACGAGATGATCAGGCCGATTTCCGCCGGCTGCAGGTGCCAGATCTTGGCCAGCACCGGCATCGCATAGGCGATCGCCAGGGTGGTATAGCCGTCGAAAAAGGTCGCCGAGCCGACCACGATCCGTGCCCAGACCAGTGGCCGGGAGACCGGTAGTCGTTCCAGCCGGGCGACCACATCGCCGGCTGTCGTGCCGAAACCTTCGATCACTTGCGTCGTCATGCCCTACCCCATGCCTGTCGAAGCGGCCCTCCGGCGGGGTTGGCGCGAACGCCATCCCCGCCTTCGTTGGCGGACCACGGGTGATTTGTTAGGCTCGGAGCCGGGTGATGCTTCAACATCACCCGATTCCTTGCAAAAGGAGCCGTTGGCGTGTTCGGTCCGCAAAATCGCCACGCCAGCGGCATTTACGCGGCTACAGCCTTGTGCAGGAAGCCCGCGCCCTTCACCGCGTCCTCGATGGCCTTCAGCGCCGCGCCTTCCGGCAGGCGGGTCGGCGGCTGCACGGTGGGCGATTTGATGATGCCGGCCAGGGACATCGCCAGCTTCATCCGCGCATGCGCATCGCCGGTCGGCTCGCCGCCGCCGTAGACCACATCCTTGAGCGGGTTGATCTCGGCCTGGATCGCCGCGGCCGTTTTCAGATCGCCCGCCTGTACCGCCGCGTAGAGATCGATGATCTTCTGCGGGATGAACGAGGCGAAGCCGACCAGGGCGCCGTCGACACCCTGCACCATCGAGGCCAGCAGGTATTCGTCGTGGCAGGTGAGGATGGTCACCGACGGATCGGCCTCGCGGATCGTGCGGATGTCGCGCGCATATTTATTCATGTCGCGCGTGCCGATCTTCATGCACTTCACGTGCGGCAGCTTCGCCAGCGCGGCGAGCGTCTCGAACGAGTACGAAGCGCGCGTCCATGCCGGGTAGATGTGCACGATGATGTCGAGGCCGGAGCCTTCGCCGACCGCCTTGAAATAATCGACGACGTTGTCCGGCTGCTGCATGCCAAAGCGCAGCCAGCCATGCGGCGGCATCAACAGCAGGCCGGTCGCGCCGGCCTCGCGGGCCATGTTGGCGTGCTCCACGGCTTCGGTGATGCCTTCGCAGCAGATGCCCGAGACCACCGGCATACGGCCTTGGGCGGCTTCGGCGACGACCTGGGTAACGCGCGCGCGCTGCTTGGCGGTCAGCGCGAACACTTCGCCGGTATGGCCATTGGTGACCAGGCCGCCGATGCCTTCGTGCGAGGCCAGCCAGCCGGCGAAGCGGCGCAGCTCGGGCTCGTCGATCGAGAGATCCTTGTTGAAGGGAACCTGCAGGGCCGGGAGGATGCCCTTGTATACCTGACTCATGGTGCTACTCCGTTGGGTGGGTAAGTGGGTTGCGGTTCAATGGCTGAAGCCGATGCTTCCGCCGGCTTCCAGCGCGCGTGCGATATGTCGCGCCGCATCGCGCACGGGCTCGAGGGCCATGGCCTCGAAGGCTTCCATCGACGCGCGCACGGCAGGCGCGGCGATGCTGATGGCGCCGACCGGATGGCCGTCCGGATCGAGTACGGGAACGGCGAGGATCTGCAGGCCTTCGGTCAGCGACGAGGGCGCCAGCGCATAGCCTTTTTCACGGATCCGGTGCAGTAGCGGCATGATCTCGGCGACCGTGCGCTTGTCCTGGTAGGGATGGGTCCGGCTGGCTTCCGCCGCGGCCACACGGGCGATTTCGTCATCGTTGAGGAAGGCCAGGATTCCACGGCCGATCGCGCTGATATGCGCCGGCAGGGTCGTGCCGACGCGGATGTCGACACCGAGGCGGATCGCGCCGGCGCGCACGCGCTCGATGTAGAGCACGTCCGGCCCGTCGAGCACGCCGAAGCTGGCCGCTTCGCCCAGGCTGCCGACCAGTTGGCGCAGGTAGGGGCGCACCGTCGCGCGCAGGTCCTGGTGACCGATCGCATGGAAACCGAGGTCGAGCACTTTCAGCGCGAGGCGAAAGCGCTTCCCGTCCGGTGAACGGGCGACGTAGCCCAGCGCGACCAGGGTATTGAGCATGCGATGGGTCGTGCCAGGATCCAGTCGGGTCGCCGCACTGACGTCGCTTTGGGTCAGCTCCGGCTCGTCGGCGGTGAACGCCTCAAGCACATGGAAGCCCTTGGCCAGCGATTGCACCGTGCTGCGCGTATCCACCACGCTGTCGCCGGCGACCGCCAGACGCTTCGCTTGGGATTCAGTGCTTTTCTGTCTCGCCATGACCCTACCTTTTTCGGAATGCGAAACTTTTTTCGCATTTCAAAAAGAGAGTCGCCTTCCCCGCTCAAGGGGTCAAGTTGCTATGCAACATTCGGCGGCGCGCCTTGCTCTCCGGTCATTGTTCCGGCCCTGGAAACACAGCGGTGCCGGAAGGGCTATTGATTCCTGCCGGCGCGTACCTATTTACTGTACCAATCGGTACATGAGTAAGGGTCGTGAACAAGACATTTCTTTCGCTGCTGACGTCGGTTTTGCTGGTCTTCGCTGCCTTGTCGGGCCCGGCGCGGGCGGCGTCGTCGAGCGGCGACTACGTCCGCATGGACGTGCCCGACGTCGCCCAGGCGGTGGGTTTCCTCCAGCAGGCAATGAATTGCAGCGTGATCAGCAGCAGCCTGGATGCGCCGGGCAATGCCACCGCGGAAGCGGCGCTGATGGATTGCGGCAATGGCATCATCGTCGAACTGGCCGGCGCGCCGGTCGCCGCGCCGACGGCAAAGCGTGCGGCTGGGCGGGTGATCGAGTTCCCTTCGGCCAATGCCGTATCCGCTGCCGCGTGGCTGCGCAGCCGCGGCGCGACCGTGGTCGGTCCGCCGGACCATATCGTCAGCGGCCCGAATGCCGGGCGCGTCGTGGTCAACTTCGTTACTCCTTGGGGTCAGCCCATGCGACTGGTCGGCTGGTCGAAGAGCGGTCCGGGAACGGACCGTCCTACCGGGGTCGGCCTGGCCTCGGAGTAACTATCGGGCCACGCGCCGCGGCGGCAGCCGTGGCTTCCGCTTCGGCAATCGCCCGATGCGCGATAGTCGCAGCCACTGGCGCATCGCCAGCAGGCCGCCCATCGACTCGATGATCGCCGCCGGCACCCACATGATCACGCCCCCGATCAGCTGGCCGGTCAGCACGTTCAAGGTGAAGGCGCGGCCGCAGATCTCGAAGATCGGGTACAGATCGGTCCGTGAAAAGGTAACGATCGCGCCGGCGATGATTTGCGGCGTCATCGTCACCGCCGGCGACAGTACGCGAAGCCCCGGAGCCAGCCGGCCCGGCGGCTTCGGCCGGTGATCCAGGACCATCCACCAGTAGGTCAGCCCGCTCAGCATCATCGTCCAGTTCATGAACCGGTAGACGCGCCAGTCGAGCATGGCCATGGTCTGCATGGGCGGGATCAGCCAGATCAGGATGAAGCCGACGAAGGCGATGGTGACGAAGGTGGGATTGAGCAGGACCCCCATGACCGCGCGCCACGGCCAGGAACGCTCCATCGGCCGCCAGAGGCGTGCGCGCCAGCGCAGGGGCATGCCAGCGCGCAATACCGTGCCCGGATAGGAGGCGATCAGCAGCAGCGGCGCCAGATGGTGCAGCAGGATCTGCTGGATGCGGTGCATGAAGAACTCATGCTCGGCGTAGTAATCGAAGTAGGTGTGCAGCGACAGGTAGACGACCGCCATGCCCGTCCAGAAGGCCAGCTTGCGGGCGCGAGGCACGGCAAGCCGCGCCGAGCCGCGCCAATACAGCACGGCCGTCGCCAGGAAAATCGCGAGGAATACCCACGAAAATTCCCAGGGCACGATCCACTTCAGCAGCACGAGTCTCTCCCGCGCCGGCGGTGCCGGCGTCAGTCTCCCAGCATAGCGTCGGCGCCAGTTAGTAGCGACGCGGACACCGTGCGACAGATTGCCGCCTCGCTTGCCTCAGCCGCCACGCCGGCGGGCACGTGCGCGACGCATGCGGCGCCAACCGAAAAGCAAGCCGAATACCGCGACCAGAGCCGGCACCAGCACAATATTGATAAATTTCAGGCGCAGGCCCAGCGCATCGATCTCGCCGTTCAGCTGGTGCTGGACATCGCGCAATTCCTTGCTGATCGCCAGCTTGCGCTGCAGGAACTGCTCGAGCTCATGACGCTGCTCGGCGCTCAGTTCCGCCGCCGTACCGTTGCCCTTGCCCGGCTGCAATTCGTCCAGCCGGCGCTTGGTCTCGAATAGCTCGCGTTCGAGCTCGCGCTTCTTCACCAGGAATTTCTGGTCGGCCACCGCCTGCAAGGCGGCGACCTTGGTGAACGGTCGCTGCGAACCGGCGCGGCCACGGATCGAAAGCAAGGCAGTCGAGCCGCTGAGGTTGTCGACGATGTTCGCGACGAAATCGCCGTTATTCGCGAACGCGTTCAGTTGCTGCTGACCGAGCAGGGGCTGCACTTCGACCCATAGCCGGTCGGAAAGCATGTCGGTATCGGCGACCAGGAGCACATCGCCCGGCGCGGCGGCGCGTGCCAGGTGCCCCGGCTCGTGCCGATCGGGGAAGGCGCTGGTGAACGTGCCGCGCACGCGCGCGGCGAGTACGTAGCGTTCGCTGCGCGGCACATAACCGTTGAGCAGGGTCGCCGGATCGCCACGTGCGTCACGCACGCGGTCGGCGGTCGTCACGGTGGCATCGTCGGAGCTCTGTATCAGCGGGATCAGCTGTGAGGTGCTGGCCGGGGTGAGCTCGAAATGCCCTGCCGTGGACAGGTTGATCCGCTGCAGGCTGGCGGTAATGACATCGGCGTGGTTGAGGTTCTGCCCGGTCATGCCGAGCATTGCCGGATGGCTATAGCTGTTGCCCTCCATCTCGATGGTCAGTGCCTGGGCACGATCCAGCACGACATCGTGCCGGTCGTAGGCCACGCCCCAGGCGGCGAACAGCCGCGGCAGGTCCGAGTCATGGTTGTCGGTGACGCCATTGGCATCGACGAAGGGCGTGGTGTCCATCTCCGCGTTCGGGTCGACGAACACCACCAGGTGTCCACCGCGCAACACGTACTGGTCGATCGCATACTGCGCGGCGTCGCTCAGCCGCTTGGGATGAATCAGCAGCAACACCTTGATGTTGTCGTCGATCCGGGTAAGGTTGTCCGCATCCAGTGTGTCCACCGTGAACAACTGACCGAGCTGGCGCATGATCGTCCAAGGCTGCTCGCCGATCACGATATTGCCGTTGACCGGCAGGCTGCTGATGACACCGATATGCGGTTTGCTCGGCGAACTCAGTTCGTAGAGCAGCTTGGCGACGTCGTATTCGAGGAAGGCCTCGCGCGCCGGATCGAAGAAGGGCAAGGACAAGGCGCCGTCGGTACCCTCGCCCTTCCTCGCATGGCTTCCCATCAGGCCGAAGAACACCCGCTCGCCGTTACTGCCACCGCTCATCGGGGTCAGTCCCGCGCCTTCGGCGGCATCCTCGTCGTTCGAATAGGGAATCGGATCGATCACCTTCAGGCGGATCCGTCCGTGGGCACGTGCGGCGATCTCCTGCAGCATCTCGCGCACCCGCTGCTCGTAGCTGCGCAACTGCGGCATATCACGCGTGGCATGGTCGGAGAAGTACAGGTTCAGCCGGATCGGCTCGCGCAAGCTATCGACGATTCCCAGCGTGCCCGGTGTCAGCGTGTACAGATGATCCGCCGTAAGGTCGATGCGCGCCGTACGCATGCCGCGGACGCTGCCCAGCACCACGACGACGAACAGGATCGGCAGCGCCACCAGGGCGAGGGTGATCAGGAAGGGACGGGAGACGGTCGGACGACGCATGCTCAACGGATCCGTTTCCAGTCGAGCAGCAGCACCCCGGCGGTCAGCCAGCCGACGATGCTGGCGACGAAGTACAACAGATCGCGCAGGTCGAGCACGCCGCGCGCGATCGCATCGGCATGGCGGCTGATACTGAGGTGGCCGATCGCATTGAGCCAGCGCGGCGAGATCGCTTCCTGGAAGAAGTCGAGCACCTGCGGCTGGCCGGCCAGCAGGAGCAGGAAGCAGACCGCCGCGGTCATCACGAAGGCGATGATCTGGCTGCGGGTGGCCGCCGACATGCAGGCTCCGATCGCCAGGTAAGCGCCGGCCATCAGCCAGCTGCCAAGGTAACCGGCGAGGATCACCCCGTTATCCGGATTGCCCAGGTAATTGACCGTGATCCAGATCGGAAAGGTCAGCACGAGGGCCACGCCGATGAACAACCATGCGGCGAGGAACTTGCCGAGCATGGCCTGGGTCAGCGAGACCGGCAGGGTAAGCAGCAGCTCGAGGGTGCCGCTCTTGCTCTCTTCCGCCCACATCGGCATCGCTACCGCGGGGACAAGCACCAGGTACAGCCAGGGATGCATGTCGAAGAAAGGTTGCAGGTCGGCCAGCTGGCGTTCGTAGAACCCGCCCGCGTAAAACGTGAGCACACCCGCGAGGACGAGGAAGATGACCAGGAAGACATATGCGACGGGCGTGATGAAATAGCTGTAGAGCTCGCGCCGGAGGACCGCCAGCATGCCGTTCATGCCCTGCCCCCCAGGTTCGGCGACGTGGTGATCTGGCGGAATACCTCGTCCAGCCGTCCGCGCTCTAGCTGGATTTCGGATACTTCCAGGCCCTGCGTACGCAGCAGGGCGAGGACTTCGTCGAGGATCGGCTGACCGGGACGGGGAAATACGGTGACCCGACCGTCGAGCGGATCGACCTCGACGGCGGCGACCTGGGGCAGCCGCTCGAGCATCTGCCGCGAGACATCGCTACCTGCCGCGCTGAACGATACCGCGCCGTGGTAACGCGAACGCTGCTCGAGTTCAGCCGGCGTGGCATCGGCCAGAAGCCGGCCATTGGCGATGATGGCGACGCGATTGCACAGCGCGTGCACTTCTTCCAGCAGGTGCGTCGAGATCAGGATGGTCCGCTCGCGCGCCATCGCGTCGATCAGGCTGCGCACGGCCTGCTTCTGGTTGGGGTCGAGGCCGTCCGTCGGTTCGTCGAGCATCAGCACCGGCGGGTCGTGCAGGATCGCCTGGGCCAGGCCAACCCGCCGACGCAGGCCCTTCGAAAGGGTGCCGATCGATTGTTCCAGGACCTCCTCCAGTTGCAGCCGCGCGATGACTTCGTCGAACCGCCGGTGCGCGACGTCCGCGCCGAGTCCGCGGATCCGCGCGATGAATTCGAGGAATTCGCGCACCGTCATCTCGTCATAGCTGGGCGCGCCTTCGGGCAGGTAACCCAGCGCGCGCTTCGCCTTCAGCGGTTCCTTGCGGATGTCATGGCCGCAGACCAGGGCGGTTCCCGAGGTCGGCGCCAGGAAGCCGGCGATCATGCGCATCGCGGTCGACTTGCCGGCCCCGTTCGGACCGAGCAGACCCAGCACCTGGCCCGGTTCGGCACGCAGGCTGAGCGCATCGACGGCGGTCAGCAGGCCATAGCAACGGGTCAGCAGTTCGGTCTGGATCATGGGCCTTGGCTGATGAACGGGTCGGGGAAATGTAACGCATGCACGCGGACACTAGAGCCCTGGCAGCAGAAAAGGTTCCTTTCAGGTGCGTGGCAGGAGCGCACCTGTGCGCGCTGCTCCTTTGAGGCCGGCCTATCCAGAGCTGGCGACCGAACAGGATCGCTTCCCAGAACAAAAAAACCCTCCCCGTTACCGGGGAGGGTTTCGTGTGTCGCGAAAACGCTGTTACTTCGCGCTGGTCGACGCCGGCGTCGGCGCGGTACCGGCAGGTGCCGGGGCCGTACCGGCGGGCGCCGGAGCCGTGCCGGCCGGAGCGGGCGCGGTGCCGGAAGCGGCGGGCGCCTCTTCCAGGCCGGGCTGCTTCATGCCGGCGGCCTGCTCGGGCGTCTGCGCCGGCAGGTTGTCGCCCTGCAGCGGCAGGTAGATCTCGAACTTCTGCTCGTCGTAACCCTCGATCGTGCCGTGGTTGTTCACCGGTGCCTTGAGCTGGATGTCATAGGCGCGGTGGGTCACGTCGTCGAACTTGTAGCCGTGGGTCAGCGCATACGCCTGGAGCATCTGGCGGGTCTGCGGCAGACCGGCGCCGGTACCGTTCCACTCGGCCTTGAGCGCACGCTCGCCGAAGGCCAGCGTGGCCTTGACGTCGCCATCGACGATCACGCGACCGAGGTGGTCCTTGCTGCCCGGTGCCGCGGCGGCATCGGCCGGTGCGGCGGCGGTCGAGGCTTCGGCGGGTGCCGATGCGGCGGCTGCGGCGTCGAGCGACGGCGCTTCCGGCGCGGTCAGCGCGACACTCTGGCCACCGATGTTCAGCGTGGCCGAATCGATCGGCACGGCGACATCGAAGGTGTAGTTCTGGTCGCCCCAGTTCGTGGTGAACGTGACCCGCGGACCGACGATATTGACGCCCAGCTTCTTCGCCGCGGCCTGGAGTTCGGCCATGGCCTTGTCCGAGGCGGTATCGACGTCGTCCAGCGTACGCGGCGCGGTGGTCGAAACGAACAGGATCGGCTGCTGCTTGGTGTCCTCGATCGAGGGCACCATCTTGCTGTAGTCGATGTTCGGGATCGACGCCATGACGTTCTGCAGGCTGGTCAGGCTGAACTGGATCAGCGAGTCCGGATTGCCATGGATGTACATGTTCGAATAGCGGTCGACCAGGTTCCAGCCGTAGGTGACGTCATACGCCCAGCTGACCTTGACCAGCTTCTGGCTGCGGCCGGTGCGTTCCAGGTCGATCGTGAAGTGCTTGTCCTTGCCGCGCCAGTCATTCTCGACGTTCCAGACGACCTGGGCCTTGCCCTTGTCGCTGACTTCGGTGAATGCGGGATCGACCGAGGCGATTTCCAGCGAGCCGTTGCCGACCTTCGCATTCGAACTGGCCCAGTTGATCTTCGCGCCGGCGCCGTACGCCGGGCCCGACAATGTGAACTGGGTCTTCGGATCGTAGCTGCGCAGCACGGAATAATCCGGGAAGCGACGGAAATTGCTGAATACGTCGTAGACCTGTCGCAGGTCCTTGCTTATCAGCACGGAACGGTCGACATGGCCCGTCGAGGGCATAACCACGCCCAGCACCAGTGCCAATACGGCAACGATGACCAGGGCGACAATGAGTTCTAACAGACGCGTCATTCCACGGTTCTCCGAACGTCTCGATGCAGGCATACCGCCGCCGGCCGGAAACTGGCACGGACGCCCCCGAAAGATCGGCCCGGGGCGGGTGTTTCCCGGAGCCGAAAGGATGGATGGTACTTGCTCAGCGAAGGGAACGCTATTGGGTTCGGCCATCGTTCATGTGGAGACACCAATCGGCCGCGAGCGCCGCCGGATGTGGTCCGGCGAGGCCGAGGGGCGTCAGACGATGCCCAGTTCCAGTGCCTTGAGCACCGCACGGGTGCGATCGCGGACGCCGAGCTTGGAAAGAATATTGGAAACGTGGTTCTTCACCGTGCCTTCGGCGACGCGCAATGAATTGGCGATTTCCTTGTTGCTGTAGCCGCCCGAGAGCAGCCGCAGGATCTCCGTCTCGCGCTCGGTGAGCGGGTCGGGTTGCTCCAGGCTGGAGAACTGGTTCTGGATACGGCCAACCCCGGCCAGCAGGCGTTGGGTGACCATCGGCGCCACCAGGGAGCCGCCGGCGGCGACCGTGCGCACCGCCTCGACCAGTTGCTCGAGCGAAACGTCCTTGAGCAGGTAGCCGCGGGCGCCCGCCTTCAGCCCCGAGAGCACCAGCTGGTCGTCGTCGAAGGTCGTCAGGATGATGGTCGGCGGCAATTCGTTGCGTCCGCCCAGTGTCTGCAACACTTCCAGGCCACTCATGTTCGGCATGCGCAGGTCGAGCAGGACAACATCGGGCTTGACCTGCGGGATCATCTGCACGGCCTGGGCGCCATCGGCGGCCTCGGCGATGACACTGATGTCCTCGGCCAGGTCGAGCAGCGAGCGGATGCCCTGGCGCACCAGGTTCTGGTCGTCAACGAGACAGACGGAAATCATGACTTTTTCCTCGGAGCCTGGTTCGGGTATCCGTGCTCTGCGCATTCTTGCATGTGCTCCGGACAGGTGGGGATGGTCGTGGGGACTGGGCTGTTCATGTCGCCTCCGGCAGGCTGGTATCCAGCGCCGGACGTGCCGGCGCATGGGCCAGGGTCGATTCTTCACCCGCCGGCAGGCGCGCGGTAATCGCGAAACCGCCCTTGGGGTGAGCGCCGAAATCGACGGTACCGTCGAACTCGGCCAAACGTTCGCGCATGCCGTTCAGGCCGTTGCCCGGCACGAAATGCGCCGAACCGCGGCCGTCGTCGCGGGCCTCGAGGCACAGCGCCCCCGAAGCCGTATAGGTGAAGCGCAACCACAGATGGCGCGCGTCCGCATGCCGCGCTGTATTGGTCAGTATCTCCTGCACGCAGCGCAGCAGCATCTGCGCGCGACGCGGATCCTCGACACCGAAACGGGGCGGTATTTCCAGGTGCACCTGTAGCCCCGGCACGCCCTCGATCAGGCTGCGCAAGGCCTGGGTCAGGTCGATGGCATCGTCCTGGCGCAATTCGCTGACCACCTCGCGCACGTCGGCCAGCAGGTGCTTGGCGGTCATCTGTGCCTTGCGTACATGCACTGCCGAGGCCTCGTTGGTCAGGTGGCTGGCCACCTCGAGGTTCAGGCTGAGCGCGGTCAGGTGATGGCCGACCAGGTCGTGCAGGTCGCGGGCGATCCGCATGCGTTCGGCGATCCGGCTCGATTCGGCCAGCAGCGCCCGGGTCGCGCGCAGCTCGGAATTCAGCCGTCGCTGCTCTTCCCGTTCCTCGGCCTGCTGGCTGGCCACCGTCGAGGTAACGAAGATCAGCGCGCAGAAACCGAAATAAATGCACGACTGCAGCAGCGCGCCGAACCAGCCCAGGTTGAGGATGTCGCGAAACAGCGGCACCAGGGCGAAATTGGCCGCCACCATCCAGACGATGCCGATCGGCACGCGGACCAGCCAGGGCACGATCGCGGCGATGATCACCAGCAGCAAGGCGGCCAGGCCGCTCTTGCTCAGCCAGCCGATCGCGACCGCCGTCGCCGTCAGCGTCAGCAGGCCCGCCAGCTTCGTCGACCAGTTGATCCGGGAGCCGAGGTTGCGGGTCAGCAGCCAGTAGACGATGCCGAAAACGAGATAGCACACCGTCCACAGGATCAGCGAGCGCTCCTCCGGCTGGCCGAGCACATGGAGCCGTTGCACCGCCCAGTTGGTCGAAAGCGGAAGGCCCACGCAGATGTATACAAAGAAGGCCGCGTAACGCAGCAGGCGGGTATGGTTGAAATAGGGCCAGGGCATGACTTGCATCATAGGGGTTGGCGACGGGCAAACCACCTGCATGAAGTCACCCACCGGGGTGCGGGCAAATCGACGGTTTTACATAGGTTTTACAAAGTTCGTCGGGGTGTCCCTGCCCCGGCTACGTGCCATAATGCCGCCTTTCATGGACCCTCGCGGTCCCGTTCGAACATCACTGCGGAGCAACGAATGGCCCTTGCCATCCGCGACGTGCGCGAGCACGACCTGGATGCCGTGCTGGCGCTGAACAACGCTGCAGGCACCGGCATCCTCGCCACGGACAGCGCGCGACTGCGTCATCTTTATGAGAACGCCCACTATTTCCGCGTTGCCGAGATGGACGGCAAGCTGGCCGGCTTCCTGATCGCGCTGGGCGAGGACGCCAACTACGCCAGCCCCAATTACCGCTGGTTCCAGGGGCATTACGAGAGCTTCGTCTATATCGACCGCATCGTGATCGCGACCGCCTTCCGCGGCCATGGCCTTGGCCGCGTCTTTTATAGCGATGTGGAAAGTTTCGCCGAGGTCCGCGTGCCCCTGCTGACCTGCGAGGTCTTCCTCGAGCCGCGCGACGACCTGGTCGTGCTGTTCCACGGCACCCTGGGCTTCCAGGAAGTCGGCCAGCAGAAAATGGGCAAGGGTGGTCCCAAGGTCAGCCTGCTGGCCAAGGAATTGCCGAGCTTCCCCTTCGTCCGCGAACGCTACCTCGAGCAGGACGGCCTGCCGCCAATGCCCTGGCTCGCCGCACGGGACCGCCCCTGCGACCACCTCGACACCACGAACCCCGCGGGAGAGCGGCGCGCATGAATGCAAAGATGGAATCGCTCGAAGCGGCCTGCGACCTCCGCTTCGGCCAGGTGGGCATGGCCTGCGTGCGCGTGCGCCGCGCCGATGCCGCCGCCCTCTGCGATGAACTGGAAAAACGCGTGCGCGCGGCACCGCAGCTCTTCTCGCGCGCCGCCGTGGTCCTGGATCTCAGCCACCTCGCGAAGCTGCCCGACGACGGCATCGTCGACGCCATGCTCGAAGCCATCCGCAGCGCCGGCATGCTGCCGGTCGGCCTGGCCTACGGGACCAGCGAGACCGAGGATCTCGCGATCCGCATGGGTCTGCCGCTGATCGCCAAGTTTCGCGCCGCCTATGAACCGGTGGGCGGCGAGGTTGCCGCCCCGGCGCGCGAAGCGTCCCGCCCGGATCCGGCGCCGCGCCCGCAGCCGATCCATGCCGACGACGCCCCCCCGGCCGCGCATACCGCGCAGCGCCACGAAGGCGGTGCCGTCCGTTCAGGCCAGCAGATTTACGCTCGCGACCGCGATCTCGTGGTGACCGCGGCGGTCGCCAATGGCGCGGAAGTCATCGCCGACGGCTCCATCCATGTCTACGGC
>DASYLE010000089.1:0-3632 GCA_036009745.1 Luteibacter sp.
GGCGATCCGGCCATGATGCCGGTGCGCAGGCTACCGAGGTCGAACTCGTGGAAGCGTGGGTGCTCGAGTTCCGCGATGAACATCGTCGGTACACCGTGCAAGCCGGTGCATTTTTCCTCGGCGACCGTCTGCAGCGTCGCCAGCGCATCGAAACCTTCGCTGGGAATGACCATGCAGGCACCGTGTGTCACGCAGGCCAGGTTGCCGAGGACCATGCCGAAGCAATGGTAGAACGGCACCGGGATGCATAGCCGGTCATGCTCGGTCAGGCGCATGGCCTCGCCGATGAAATAGCCGTTGTTGACGATATTATGATGGGTTAGCGTCGCGCCCTTCGGCGCGCCGGTGGTGCCCGAGGTGAACTGGATATTCACCGGATCGTCGAAGCCCAGCGCCACTTCCACCGTGCGCAGGTGCGCGAGGGCTCTATCGTCGGCGACGATATCGCACCAGCGACGCGTGCCTGGCGCGATGTCCTCGTCGAGCAGGATCACCTCGCGCAGATCCGGCAGGCGCTCGGCCCTCAGGGCCCCGGCCTTGGCCGTGTCGAGCTCCGGCGCCAGTTCACGCAGGATCTCCAGGTAATGCGAACTGCGGAAGGCGCGTGGCAGCAGCAAGGCGCGGCAACCCACCTTGTTCAGCGAGTACTCCAGCTCGTGCGAACGATAAGCCGGATTGATATTGACCAGAATCAGCCCGGCCTTCGGCGCGGCGAACTGGGCCACCACCCATTCGGCGCGGTTCGGCGCCCAGATGCCGACGCGTTCGCCCGGCTTCAGCCCCAGGGCCAGCAGGCCGGCGGCCACCCGCTCGACCTCGGCATGGAACTGACGGTAGCTCCAGCGCACACCCTGGCTGCGCACGACCAGGGCCGGCCGCTCGGGCCAGCGCGTGGCGATCCGGTCCAGCAGCGCGCCCACGGTTTCGCCCAGCAACGGGGTCGCGCTGGCGCCATGAACGTAGCTGGCGGCTGGATTCACGCGTTCACTCTCCCTGGTTCCAAACGCAATGCTAACGCCCGCGGGAGAAAGATTGGGCTCCCAAACGGCGAAGGAGGGTACCCATGAAGAGGCGGCAACGCGGTTTCATGGCGGGATGCTTCGGCATCGCGCTTGTCGTGGCCTGTGGTTCGGCCAGCGCCCAGGACCTGGGCAAATTGTCCGGCATGCTCGGCAGCAGTTCCGGCTCGTCGCTGACCTCGGGCAGCATGGGCAACGCCGCAGGCGTCATCCAGTTCTGCATGAAGAACAACTATCTCGGCGGCGACAGCGGCGCCGCGTCGGTGAAGGACAAGCTGCTCGGCAAGCTCGGCGGGGGCGGCACGGATAGTGGCGGCGGCAGTTCCAGCGCAAGCAAGCTGGCCGGCCAGCTGACCGGCGGTGGCAACAGCGCGGCCAAACCCGATGCCGGCTATGCCGACGGCGCCAGCGGCATCCTGAAAACCGGCGACGGCCAGAAGGTCAGCCTCGGCGGCGATGGCCTGAAGGCCCAGCTCACCCAGAAGGTGTGCGATGCCGTGCTCAAGCAGGGCAAGTCGATGATCGGGATGTAACGGTAGCGGCCACGGAGCGGGCCATCGGTCCGCTCCGTGCGCCCTACTGGTAGACGTGCAGCTTGCCAAAGATCCACGCATGGTACGAAGCCACGGCCTGGGTGTCGGCACAATCCACATAGAGTCCATGGCAACGCGTGCGCAGCCCGGTCGCCGCCGAGAAGAATGGATCGGACGGCAGGCCGGCAGCCTGCAGGACCATGGTCGGCAGGTAGGCGATGTCCAGCATCGGATAGCTCGGCAGCTCCGCCCCCGCGAAATTGCTCTTCAGCATGAAATACGTAAGGTAGTGCTCGTACGGCTCCAGACCCGCGGGCACGCGGCGCGGCATGCCGCGGATCGCTCCGCTGAACGAAGGCTGGTGGTCGCCGAAATGCAACAGCACGGTCGGCTGCGGGCGATCGAGGAAATTCTTCTCCAGCGCGCTCATCGCCACGTCCGAATCATGCAACCGGGACAGGTAGGTCACCATGTTCAGTGACTCTGCCGGGGCGATGTCCGGCAGCAGGTTGGTATTGAACGGCGGTGCCAGGGTCGACAGTGCGTCGATGTCGTGCGGGCCGTGCTGGTTCAGGGTGAGGATCATCACGAAGACCGGCTGGCCCGGCTTCTTCACCTGGTCGTAGACCTGCTTGGCCGCGGCGAACATCTGCGCGTCGGTTTCTTCCCATTCGTCGAGCTTGAGGTCGATGGCGTCGTAGAAGCGGTCGAAACCATAGGCACGATACGCATTGCGGCCGTTGAGGAAGCTGCCGTTGGTCGGGTAGATCGCGATCGTCAGGTAACCCAGCCGTTGCAACTGCATCGGCAGCGAATCGCGCACATGCGGCGCCAGCACGTACGGCGCGTACATGCCGCCGGCACCGAAGATATCGTGCGGCATGCCGGTCAGCGCGGCGAACTCGCTCATCCAGGTCCCGCCGCCGAAGGTATGCACGCGCATCAGGCCATGGGCGCGGGTATTCGCATCGACCTGGAACATCTTCGCCTGGCAGGCGGCGATGGTGCAGGCGGCGAAGCTGGATGGGTCGAAGGTGCTTTCCTCAAGCACTTCGACGATATCCGGGTACGGCTTCTGGGCGACGGCGGCCAGCCCCCAGGCGGTCGTACCCCAGTCGCGCTCGGCCTGTGCCTCGCTCGCCTGCTCGGGCAATTGCACGTCCGAATCGTGCAGGTTGACGAAGAAATTAGTCAGCTGGGCGTCGTCGGACAGCTTGTCCCAGACATCCTTGGCATGCACCTGGGCGAACGGCCCGATCGGCAGCAGGCAGACCCAGAATGCCAGCGCGCTGGCCACCGCGCCGCCGGTACGCAGGCCGAAGGCCGTGCCCGTCCGCCGGCCGGCGAGGATGCGCCGGTCCCAGCGCCAGACGAACCACAGCAGCGGCGGCAGCGCCACGCACAGGGTGATACCCAGCGCGAGGAAGTGCGGGTAATGCTCCAGCGTCTCCAGCAGGCTGGTGCGTGCGTAATAGATGAAATCCGCTGCCATCAGCGGCGAATCGAGGTAGCGCAGCTTCATTTCCGAAAGGAAACGCAAGGCCAGGAACAGCCCGCCGCTGACCACCAGGGCGATCGCCACGCGCGCGAACAGGAACAGCATCACCCCGAAAGTGCACAGCATCAGGCCGAGGATAAAGGCCTTTTGCGGCAAGGCGGGTTCGCCGAGCACGGCCGCATGGATGCAGTACGCGAAGAAGATCAGCGCGCACAAGCAGGCCACACGATTCCGCGGGAAGCGAAACGCGATACGTTGCATCAAGGGGGCCCCTGTCAGACCGACTGTCAATGAAGTGTCATATTACTCGTAGCCGACATAACGCACGGCAACGGATAAGGCATGACCATCAGCAGGGTTCAGCCGGCGTTGCCGGCCAGGGAAGATTGCTGCTATGCAGCATAAAACAATCCGGGAGATGCCCGGCCCCAACGGACTCGCGCACAGGGTGCGCTTGTGTCTTTGACTTTGGGTAAATTAAAGACGAGAGCGGAGTGCGGCAGGCCGACAGTGCGTAGTGCTAACAGCACGTGTGGGAGCAAGGGCCGCCGCACTCCATCTTTCACCCCAAGCCCGAACAGT
>DASYLE010000090.1:0-9676 GCA_036009745.1 Luteibacter sp.
CTGCGCTGGTATGACGATCAAGAACGAAGAGCAAGAGCAAGGCGCGGCACCCACCCCCTCATCGTCACCCCGGCGCAGGCCGGGGTCCAGTGGCGACCACCGACCACGGAGGCCACGGGATACCAGCCTGCGCTGGTATGACGATCAAGAGCGAAGCGCAGAGCAAGGCGCGGCACCCATTCCCCTCATCGTCACCCCGGCGCAGGCCGGGGTCCAGTGGCGACCACCGACCACGGAGGCCACTGGATGATTCGTGCCATCCATGGCACTCACCCCTTCGGGGCCGGCTTCGCCGTTCGCCCCTGCTCCTGCAGGTGCGAGCCAGCCTGCGCTGGTATGACGATCAAGAGCAAAAAGCTGGGCACGCCGACTTACTTAAGCACGCTCAGCAACGCCTTGGCCGTCTCTTCCGACGATGCCGGATTCTGGCCCGTGATCAGCTTCCCATCGACGATCGAGAAACTCTGCCAATCGCCGGCTTTCTCGTACAGACCACCAAGACGCTTCAGTTCATCCTCGACCAGAAACGGCACGACCTTGGTCAGCTGGACAGCTTCTTCTTCGGTGTTCGTAAAGCCGGTAACGCGCTTGCCCTTCACGATCGGCTGGCCCTGGAACTGCACCTTGTGCAGCGCCGCCGGTGCGTGGCATACCGCCGCGACGGGCTTGCCGCTGTTGTAGAACGACTCGATCAGCTTGATCGAAACCGGATCTTCGGCAAGATCCCACAGCGGGCCATGGCCGCCCGGATAGAACACGGCATCGAAGTCGTCGGACTTCACGCTGTCCAGGCGGACGGTATTCGCGAACACCGCTTTGGCCAGACCGTCGGCCTTGAAGCGGGTCTGCGCCGGCGTCTGGTTGGACGGATCGTCGCTCTTCGGATCGACCGGCGGCTGGCCGCCCTTGGGCGAGGCGACGGTGACGGTGACGCCTGCGTCGGTGAAGACGTAATAAGGCGCGGCGAATTCTTCCAGCCACAAGCCGGTTTTCGCACCGGTGTCGCCGAGCTTGTCGTGTGACGTGACGACCATGAGGATTTTCATCGGAGTTCCTGGGTAATGTGCGTTGCGTGGAGGATGGTCTGGCGTCAGCCAGGATTCGGCTTGCGCAGCTGGGACGTGGGTAGCCCCTTGTAGCCCCAGTCCTCCATCGGGATTTCATCGATGACGATATGCGTCAACTCGGGCGCCTTGCCGAGCACGCGCTCGAGTGTTTCGGTGATCTCGGCAATCACCTGCGCCTTCTGCTCAGGCGTGTTGCCTTCTTTGGTGATGCGTACGTTGACGTAAGGCATGGAATGCACTCCGTGATGAGACAGGACGTTTACTGGGCCGATACGGCGCGTGGCCCGACAATGGCCTGCACACGTGGACGAAGCGCATCCACGCTCGCGTACCCAGGGGAGATGTTGAAAATCTCCTCGTCCCTGGACATGAGCAGGGTGGGAAAGCTCGAGATGCCCCAGCGGCGCGCCTGCACGAAATCCGCCCGCGCCGCGTTGATGCTCTCCTGGGACTGCCAGGCCTTGAGGAATGCTTCCTCGGTCGTCGTATAACCCTGCCGTACCAGTTCGCGGGAACCGAGCTTCGCGAGGCTGACACCGTCCGTGGTGTCCTCCCCCACGGCATAGAAGCCATGCTGGATGGCGCGGAAGATCGCCAACTGGTCAGCCGTCGGTTCCAGCAGCCGCGCTGTGACGACGGCGCGGCAGGCAGGCTCCGTGTCGTAGACAAAGCCGTTGCGTGCGGTGAGCGCTTCCCGGTTGAACGGCAAGCCGCTCGCGTTCTCCACCCGGGTCCAGTGCCCCAGGCGCATCTGCTTGTCGGCGTCGGTCATCACATGGGTGTCCCCGGCGCGAAGGCCGCCAACGACGACATCCAGTGCGACCTCCGGGAAACTCTCCCGCAGCGCCGTCAGCTCCTTGCCGAAGCCATAGCACCACGAACACATGGGATCGGCGACGAAGATGAATGTCATGGCCTTGCTCCTCGATCCGCGCTTACCAGGTACCGGCACTGCCGCCGCCGTCGATCGGCAGGATCACGCCTGTCGCGTACTCAGCCTGGGCCAGGTAGACCACGGCGTCCGCGATGTCCTTGGCGGTACCGATGCGGCCCATGGGGCTCAATCCGTTGAGGAACCCGTGCGTCTCGGGCGAGTGCAGTGGCGTGTCGATGATGCCCGGTGCGACGGCGCTGACCTTGACGTTGTGCGGCGCCAGTTCGATGGCGAGCGCCTTGGTGACATTGTTCAGGCCGCCCTTGATGAGCACGGGCAGGGCCGCGGCAAGATGGGCCGAAGGCTGCATCGCGACACTCGCGGTAATGCTGATGATATGCCCCTCGCCACGTGCGCTCATGTGCCTGGCGGCGAGCTGGGACGGGTACACGAAGCCGCGCAGGTTCGTGTCGATGAGCGCGTCGATCTCCTCCGTCGTGTATTCGGCGAACGGCTTGGCGATGAAGATGCCGGCGTTATTGACCAGGACGTCGATCTGGCCGAATCGGGCAATGCCCTTTTCGAAGATGCGTTCGGCGGTGCCGCGCTCGGCGATGTCGCCCTCGACGGCGAGGAAGTTGGCCGGATTGCCCAGGCGGGTGGCGGCTTCAGCCAGCCGCGACGCGGTACGGGCGTTGCCGATGACGTTGTAACCCAGGCCAAGGAAGGCTTCGGCGATGGCATAGCCAAGGCCACTGGAAGCGCCGGTGACGACGACGGTCTTTTTCATGATGTGGGTCCTTTATGGGAAGGTGCCGCCCCATGTGGTTGCGGCATGGACCACACTCTATTTGTGCGCAGGACCGCGATAAACATGGTGTAATGCATTTAAGTAGTTACATTGGGTAATCAATCATGCGTCGCCAGTTCGACGATCTGCTGCTCGGCAGCATCGAGTTGTTCTGTCTTGCCGGCGAACTTGGTGGTTTCACCGCGGCCGCCACGGCAGCGGGCGTCACGCCTGCGGCAGTCAGTCGATCGGTAGGGCGGCTGGAAGCGCGCCTTGGCGTGCGCCTGTTCGTACGGACGACGCGGCATATGCGCCTGACCGATGCCGGGCGGACGTATCTGGAGCAATGCAGGCAGGCGCTCGCCCAACTGGCCGAGGCGGAACGGGTCGCTTCCGGCCAGCAGATCCGGCCGGTTGGCACCCTGCGCATCAGCGTCCCCACGACCTATGCGCACTACCGGCTCCTGCCCCTGATGCCCGCCTTTCGGGAGCAGCATCCGGAGGTACGCGTCGACATCCATATCAGCAACCGCAACGTGGACTTTTCCGATGATGGTTTCGATATCGCCATTCGGGTCCGGGCGCCGGCGGACTCCGGCCTGATCGTCCGTCATCTGGAAGACGCCGAGCTGGTCATCGTCGCGACCCCGGAATACCTCGGCAAGCATGGCTCGCCATCATCGCTGGCCGATCTGCCCGATCACGAGTGCATCCAGTTCGAATTGCCCAGCAGCGGCAGGCGCATCGCGTGGCTGTTCCGCGAGAACGGTGAGGACGTCGAATACGCGGGCGACGGCGGCTACACGCTCTCGGACGATGTGCTGGGCGGGGTCACGCTGGCCCGTTACGGGGCGGGCCTGTTCCAGGCCTACCGCTTTGTCGTCGAAGCCGATCTCCGTGAGGGACGCCTCGTCGAAGTATTGAAAGAATTCGGCGGCCGTACCCGTCCTTACAACCTTCTGTACCCGTACAACCGGTTCGTGCCCTTGCGGGTGAGGAGCTTCATCGACTTCCTCGTGGCGAAGCTGCCCGGTTCCTAGGCGGCGCGCATGGCAAGCACGGGCGGCACGTTGGAGGCCCTGCGCGCGGGCAGGAACACCGAGCACTGCCCCAGCAACAGGACGATGACCACGCCGGCCAGCACGTAACCCATCGGCAGCCTCGCCATCGCCATGTGCTGGATCAGCCACAGGTTGAGTGCCATGGCGAGTACCGCGCCGACCGCCGCGCCGCCACTGGCGATCAGCAGGTTCTCGATCTGGAAATAGCACAGGATGTCCCGCTTTCGCGCACCGAGCGCGCGGCGCATGCCGATTTGCCGATGGCGCTGGGCGACCCAGAAACTGCTCAGCCCGACGATGCCCGCGGCGGTGACGCCGAGGAGGATCAGGCTGATCGCAGCCATCAGCATCGCCATACCGAGGTCGGAACGATAAGCCTCGCTGCGGATATCGGCGAAGGAACGCAAGTTCCGGTCCTTGAGTACGCGCAGGGGATTGACCTTGAACAGCGTCGGCGGGACGGTTTTCATCGCCTCTTCCAATCGCCCGGGCTTCGCGCGAACCGCATAACGCGACATGTTCCCGTCCAGCCGGATCGGCACCAGGGTGGAGTTCCCGATGAAGTTGCTCGCCCAGCCATGCGTGGTGGACACCTGCAACTGCTCGACCATACCGACGATCGTGGCAGGTTTGCTGGACCCGCTGAAATAGATGGTTTTCCCTATGGCGTCGCCCGGGCCGAACAGGTTCTCGGCAAGTGCCCTGGTCACGATCACGACCGCGGCCGCATGCGGATCGCGCGCCGCTTCGTGACGGATATCGTCCGTATTGAAATCGCGACCGGCGACGAGTTTCAGGCCCAGCGTGGTGAGCATCGCGCTGTCGCCCGAATAAAGCACGGTACGGGCCGAGGCCGCGGTTTCCTGCTGATCGGGCTTGAGGCTGACGGTGGCATCCGTGGTCTCGTTGAGCAGGGGCATGGTGCTGATGGACGACACCGAGGCGATATCGGGCATGGCGCGCAGCGCGGCCAGGTCCTCCTGTTGCATGGCATCGAGCCTGTCGATGTCGGCCGGGCTGCTCATGTCGAAGCTGCCGACCCATTGCTGGGTGATCAGGAACAGGTCGTTCTCGGCAAGACCGGTCGGCCGGCCGACGCGCTCGATGCGCTGGCCGATGATGAAGATCGCGTTGCAGACGATGGCCAGGGTGAGCGCGATCTGCAGGGCGATCAGCACGGCACCGGCCTTGTGCTTGCGCAGCGCGGCGAGGATGGGATGAAGCGTCATGGTCAGCGCCCGTCTAGTTCAGCTTGAGCTGCCAGGCGGGTTGTACCCGCGCGGCGCGGAAAGTCGGATACAGCCCGGCAAGGATCGTGGCGACCATGGCGAGCACCAGGGTGAGCCCCAGCAGCGGAAGATCGATGTGCGCGAGCACGGCGATGTCCCTGGGTAGCACCCAGCCCACACTGGCCACGCCGACGCCGGTCAACAACAGGCCGAGCACGCCACCGGCCAGGCCGACGATGCCGGCTTCGATAAGGAACTGCGCATAGATCGCCCGCCTCGGTGCGCCTAGTGCGCGCCGCACGCTGATCTCGATGCTTCGCCTCAGGAATTTCGCCAATAGCAGGCCGGTGGTATTGACCAGGCAGACGATCAACAGGCCGAGGGCGACCAGCAACGACGTGCGTGTGTCGGCCGGCACCACTTCTTCGAAGTCCAGCCAGGCGGGCACATCACGCAGACGCACGTTCGCCGTCCAGTCGAAGCGACCTGTATCTTGCTGCTCGGCGGCATAGCCCTCGAGATAGTGGTGGTAGCCGGTCACCTCCGCCGCGCCATCGAGCTCGACCAGATAGGAAATCCAGATACAGGTCGATTGCTGCAGTCCGGCAAGGCCCGCTCCCTGTGGCGGCGCGCCGTTGCAGTTGGTGTTGCCGTCCGTAAGCATGCCGTTGGCGATGGCCGATGCGAACGGCACGAAGATCTCGACGGCCGTGTCGGAGAAACCGGAGGTGCTATGCAGGTCGTAATAGCGCGGCTGCGGGTTCCAGTCGTCGATCACGCCGGTGATGCGGTAATCCTTGCCGTCCAGATCGATCGAACGGCCGACGCTGTTCTGGCCACCGAACTGTTCCTGGTTGATCCGCTTGCTGATCACCACGACCGCCGCGCGACCCGCATCGTCCGCAGGGCTCCAGGGGCCGCCGTAAATGAACGGGGCATCGACCATCGGGAAGAATTCACCGGTCACCGCGCGCCCGCTCATGTTTTCCGGGTGCTTGCCCGCGACCGCTGGCACCATCGAGGGCGCGATCGGGTAGATCGCCGACTGCAGGCGCGCGCGATGGTCGCGCAGCAGGGCCACGGCATCGAGGTAAGGCAGCGCATCCGGCGGCTCGTTGTCGATGCCATACCAGCGTTTCGGCCCCCAGGCATCGACCTGCGGCACGAACAGCTTCGAGGACTTCCACGGGATCGGATCGCCCGACACCGCGCGGAACACCGAGTACGTCGTCATCGACGCGGCAACGCCGAAACCGATCGCCAGCACCATCAACACGGTAAGCCCCGGGCTGCGCTTCAGGCTGCGCAACGCCAGGTCCAAGTAATGTACGAACATCGCCCTCGACCTCCCGATTCGGATCGCTGCAATCGAACCATCCGGGTATACCGTCCGCGCCTGGCATCGGCGTCCCTGAAATCCACAGGGCAGGACAGCAACATGCATGCCAGCGCATAAGGCCGCGAAGGCGTTGCTTTTTTAAGTTCTTGCGAATGTCCGCGGACAACTCATATCCACTCGCGGACAGGCTCGCGGACGCCAACGGCTGCCGACAAGGCGATGATCACCCCAGACCCCGAGGCGTTCAAAAAAGGAAGGAAGTATCGATATATGGATGTCTTGGAAAATTTAACGGGTTAGCCTGACCTAAGGTGTCGAACTACGACAATCAAACTAAAAACGAGCTGAGGTGTTGATGGACTCGCAAGTACGCAACGGCATGGCGGACGAAACGGACTATCTGCTCAGTAGCGCGAACAACGCACGTGCATTGTTGGAGAGCATTCGTGAAGCTGACGGTATGGCTCCCGATATCCGCGTATTGGGTCCCGAGGATATTTAGCGTTCATTCGAATGTTGGACGTCGTTGGTCGCGGAGTATTTCTGCTCACTGGTTGGCGCTGAGCTTCTTCAGAGCCGCCTTGGCGTGGTCGTTGGCGGGATTGAGTTCGAGTGAGTGGCGGTAGTTGGCGATGGCCAGCGGTTTGTCGCCTACTCGCTCATAACCTTCGCCGAGGCTGTCGAAGGCGTTCCAGCTTTGCGGCCATTGCTCGGTGCTGTAGCGAAAAAGGGCGATGGCCCAGGTGGGGTGGGGCGTGGTCAGCAGGCCGTAGGCCCACTGGTTGATGTAGTTCTCGGTCAGGTGCAGCTCGGGGTGGGCGTGTTCGACCTCGCCGACGACCGTGCCTACGTCGCGATAATCGTCTTTTGCCAGGGCGTTCTCGAGCGCGCTTTGCGCCGGCGGCTTACCGCGCAGGTCTTGCAAGGCCTGGTCGGCGAGTTGCTGGAGGTCGTCCTGTGCGCGGCCGGAACGATTGGCCAGCAGGACGATGCCGTAGCCGAGTTCCGGGTACATTTCGATGTAGCTGGATGAGCCGAACGTGCCGCCCGAGGCACGCAGGTGGCGTTTGCCGTCGATGGTCCGACTGACGATCCAGTTGAAGCCGATGGCCAGGCTGTCCGGATCGCCCCAGGTGGGCTGCTGGGTCAGCTGGATGACGGCATCCTTCGCGGCCAGTTCGGCCACCAGGAACTTCGCCATGTCCGCGCTGCTGTAGCGCAAGCCGCCGGCGGCCAGCAAGGAGGGCGCGTCGAAGGCGGGCATGGCGGCGTGTTTTTCGTCGTAGCCGCTCGCGCGCAGTGCCGTCCGCGCCGGACCGGTGCCGCTCGCCATGCCGAAGGGTTGTTCCACGTAACGTGCAAGCAACCGCTCGTAGGTGTCGCCATAGATCTTCGTCAGGATCGTGCCAGCCAGGGCCGAGGCCAGATTCGAGTGTTTCGGCGTGCTTCCCGGACGGCTCGACAGCTTCGCCGAGGCGAGGTCGTCGAACATCTGCGCCCGGGTGTACGGTCGCAACGCGTCGGCGATCAGGAAGGGTGCCTTGTCCGGTCCGGCCTCACCGACGATTTTCGCGAAGTCCGGCAGGTTGTCCGGAAGTGCCGAGGTCGTGTTGGTAAGGTTCACCACGCGAACCGGTGAGCCTTCGAAGGTGAGCTCGGGATAACTGCCCGGCAGGTAGTGGCGGATATCTTCCTGCAGGTCGACCTTTCCTTCGGCGACCGCATGGGCGAGCAGCAGGGAGGTGAACACCTTGGTGATCGAGCCGATCTCGTACACCGTGTGTTCCGTCGGCACCCGCGGCGCGTCCCGGTTCACCGTGCCGAAGTTGTAAAAGCGGACACGGCCGTCCTTGACCACGGCAATCGACAGGCCGTCGGCCCGGCCGGCTCGCACCAGCTTCGAGCCCAGTTGCTGGAAAGTTGAATCCATCACGGTCGTATCGACGCTGCCCGCGGTGGCCATGGCCGATGGCATGGTGATGGCGGCTAACAGGACGGCGGTAAGGCGTGCAAACAGGCTCATGGATTTACCAGGGAATGCGGGTAATCGCGCCGGTCACGCCACACGGGGAGCTTGCTCACCGACAACGTGCTGGCGCAGGGCGGCCAGGTAGCGACGGCTGCATGGTACGTACTCGCCGTCGCTCATGCGCAGCCGGGCATCGCCACTGTCCTGCGCTTCGATCTCGGCGAGATGTTCGAGGTTGACGATGACACTGCGGTGTACGCGGATGAAGCGCGCCGGATCCAGCCGGGTTTCCAGGCCGCCGATCGTGCTGCGCAACGGATACTCGCGGCCGCGCACGCGCAGGTTCACATAATTTCCCGCGGCCTGGGCGCGCTCGATATCGGCGGCGGCGACCAGGAATTCACGGCCGAGCTTGCGGACCAGGAAGCGGGTCGGGCGCTCGACCGGCTCCAGCGCGGGGCCTTCGTCGGGCGCATTGAGCAGGCGGGCTTCGCCGCGCGCCCGCAGCACCAGCATCCGGTACAGATGGATGATCACCAGGGTCGACAGGTAGGTCCTGGCGTCCTTCATGTATTCATAGAAGAAGCCGGCTACCGGGTCGCCGAAGTCGTAGATCCTGCCGTGGGCCTTGTAGACCAGGATGCGGATGCCGACCATGCCGGCCACATGCACGAGGCCGTAGCCGATGCTGCCCAGCACATGCAAGGCGATACTGCGGCGCAGGCTGCCCCAGACCAGCGGCAGCCGCTGGTCCAGCCAGGCGATCGCGGGGATCAGCAAGAGGAAGACGAGGTGGCTGCTCCACTCCCAGGACGCCACTTCCCAGTCGGCGAAATGCAGGCCGGTCTTGGCCAGGTCCAGTCGCGCGATCTCGGTATTGGCCCAGGCGTTGATCAGGATCGTGACGATCCAGAACGCCGCGGCGACCAGGCCGCGATGGCGCAGATAGCGTTCGAGGATGTTGGGGCGAAGGGCGGGTTCGTTCATCGGTCGCGAGTATAGGCGACGGGGTTCTCCAGACGGCCACGCGGATCGTCTTTCCTCACCGTCTTCCCGGCGCGGGTCCACTGCTGTCCGGGGGAAATCTGGAGTCAGATGCGCAAGCCGTTATGGCCTCTGGCTTGTGACCTGAGAGGCCAGAGGCCGACTCGGAACAATGCCTTTCAAAGACCGCGATCGTGCATGCCCCGGCTCCAACGGACTCGTGCACAGGGTGCGCTTGTGTCTTTGACTTTGGGTAAATTAAAGACGAGAGCGGAGTGCGGCAGGCCGACAGTGCGTAGTGCTAACAGCACGTGTGGGAGCAAGGGCCGCCGCACTCCATCTTTCACCCCAAGCCCGAACAGT
>DASYLE010000091.1:0-38859 GCA_036009745.1 Luteibacter sp.
TTCAAGCCGGTCAATTTCGAAACGCTGGTCGATTCTCCGATTTTTGCGGGACGCAACTTCAAGCGCGTCGATCTCGATCCGGGCGCGAAACTCCCCGTGCGTATCGACATCGTGGCCGACGAGGCGCGCGATCTCGAGATCAAGCCCGAACAGCTGAAAGCGCATCAGGCCATGGTGCAGCAGGCGTACAAGCTGTTCGGATCGCAGCACTACGATCACTACGATTTTCTGCTCGCGGCTTCCGACAAGTTGTCGAGCATCGGCACCGAACATCACCGCTCCAGCGAGAACGGCGTCGATCCCGGCTATTTCACGGACTGGGACAAGCAGGCTGCCGAGCGTGGCTTGCTGCCGCACGAATTCACACATTCGTGGAACGGCAAGTTCCGCCGCCCGGCCGACCTGGCGACGCCGAATTTCAACGTGCCGATGGGCGACAGCCTGCTCTGGGTCTATGAAGGCCAGACACAGTTCTGGGGCAACGTGGTCGCCGCGCGCTCGGGCCTGGTCAGCCAGGACCAGGCCCGCGACCTGCTCGCCTTCGTCGCCGCCACCTACGACCAGGGTCGTCCGGGCCTGTCCTGGCGCAACATCCAGGACACCACCAACGATCCGACCATCTCCCAGCGTCGCCCGCTCTCGTATCGCAACTACCAGATGAGCGAGGACTACTACCAGGGCGGCCAGATGGTCTGGCTCGATGTCGATACGCGCATCCGCGAACTGACCAAGGGCAAGCGCTCGATCGACGATTTCGCCAAGGCCTTCTTCGGCGTCAACGACGGCGACTGGAAGGTCGACCCGTACACCTTCGAGGACGTGGTCAAGACGCTCAATGACATCACCCCGTACGACTGGGCGAAATACCTGCGTGACCGTATCGACGGCCACAAGGGCCCGATCGACGGCATAGCGCGCAGCGGCTGGAAGCTGATCTATACCGACAAGCCGTCCGAAGCGGTCAAGGCCGTGGAGGCGCGCCGCCACTTCACCGACATGACCTACTCGATCGGCGTGGCCGTGTCGGCCAAGGGCGAGATCGCCGACGTCCGCTGGGATGGCCCGGCCTTCAATGCCGGCCTGTCCCCGGGCATGACCGTGGTCGCGGTGAACAACAAGGAATTCAGTGGCGATGCGTTGAAGGACGCGGTCACCGAAGCGAAGACCGGCAAGGCGCCGATCGAACTGCTGGTGAAGAACTTCGATGAGTACAAGACCATCCGCATCGACTACCACGATGGCCTGAAGTACCCGCATCTGGAGCGCGACAAGAGCGTGCCGGATACGCTGACAACGCTGTACAAGGCGAAGTAATCCGCCTTGCCGTTACAAAAAAAGCCCCGGCAATGCCGGGGCTTTTTTGTTCGCGGACTCGAGAGTCGCCGCTGGATGGTCTCCCTCTCCTGGATGGAGAGGGTTGGGGTGAGCGGGAGCCCATGTGCCGCCTCGTCCGGCTCGCCCTCATCCGCCCTGCGGGCACCTTCTCCCGCCAGGCGAAGGGAAGAGCAGGTAGGCCACGCCGCCCATCTCCGCTACACTACGCTTTCGCCGCCGGCCGACTGGTCCCTGGCGACGCTTCATAATGACAATGCGCCCGTAGCTCAGCCGGATAGAGTAGTGGCTTCCGAAGCCATTGGTCGGGGGTTCGAATCCCTCCGGGCGCACCATTCCCCCCCGGTTCAACAGCATTCCTTACGGGCTGTCGCCCGAGAACTTCACCGCCGTCGCACCCTTGATCGCACCGACCGTGGCGCGGTCGCTGACGTGCAAGGTGACTTCACGCTCGAAATCCAGGGTGCCCTGGACCACGGCACCCGGGCCGATGACGATGTTCGGAATCTTGTCGTTGCCGAAATGGAACCAACCGCCATTCGGTTTCTTCACCAGGATGCCGCCCTCGACACGCGAATTCGCGCCGACGGTGATGTCGCCACCGACCGTTTCCACGCCGCCGGCGACATGCGCCGCATCGAGGGAAATGGCGCCATTGACGTTGGACAGGTGGCCGACGACTTCCGCGCCCGGGGCGAGCCGGATGCTGCCGTTGACGGTTTCCAGCGTGCCGGTCACGCGGCTCTTGCGGCCGACCGAAACGCCGCCGTTGACCGTGCTGAGCGCGCTCGCGGTGGCGTTGTCGCCCATCTCGACCGAACCGTTGACCGTATCGGCCTTCTCGACCGTGGCGCCGTCGCGGATGCGTACCGCGCCATTGACCGTGCTGACGTCGCCAGCTTTCTCGCCGGCGGCGACCTCGACCGAGCCGTTGACCTTGCTGACGTCGTCAGAGGCGATGGCCACGCCCGACAGGGCGAAAGCCAGGATGAACAGGGAAGCGAACGGACGATGCATCGTTAAGTCTCCAGCGTGAGGGTTCGGAGTCTAGGATGCCTCCGGCGGCCCTACGGTTTAATGTGCACTCTGGCAGGGGTGCGGATTGACGCCTCCCCGGCGAGGTTCCAACATCGCCGTTTTACCCCGAAACGAAGCGCCCCATGTACAAACTCGTACTGATCCGCCACGGCCAGTCGCTGTGGAACCAGGAAAACCGTTTCAGCGGCTGGGCCGATGTCGACCTCAGCGAGCAGGGTATCGCCGAGGCCGCCGAGGCCGGTCGATTGCTGAAAGAAGCCGGCTTTTCCTTTGATATCGCACACACTTCGGTGCTGAAGCGGGCGATCCGCACGCTCTGGCACGTCCAGGACGCGATGGACCAGATGTGGATCCCGGTGCTGACGACGTGGCGGCTGAACGAGCGTCATTACGGCGCCCTGACCGGCCTCAACAAGGCCGAGACGGCGGCCAAATACGGCAACGAGCAGGTCCATATCTGGCGTCGCAGCTACGATATCCCGCCGCCGGCGTTGAAGCCGGAGGACAACGAGGCCGCCCATGACCCGCGTTACGCCGGCCTCGAACCCGGCCAGATACCGTTGACCGAGTGCCTGAAGGACACGGTGGAGCGCGTCCTGCCGTACTGGCACGAGACCCTGGCCCCGGAAATCCGCAACGGCCGCAACGTGCTGGTTGCCGCCCACGGCAATTCGCTGCGCGCGCTGATCAAGTACCTGGACGGGATCTCGGACGACGATATCGTCGAACTGAACATCCCCAACGGCATCCCGCTGGTCTACGAATTCGACGAAAGCCTGCGTCCGCTGCGCCGCTATTACCTGGGCGACCAGGCCGAAATCGAGGCGAAGATGGCCGCGGTGGCCAACCAGGGCAAGGCGAAGTAAGGCTCTTCTGGCGAGATGACAGCCGTCACCCCAGCCGGGTGGCGGTTGGCAGTCGCCCGCGCCGGGCCGTGACGCTAGAGTGCGATCCATCGACCCGATCCACGAGGATGGCCATGACCCCGCACGCACTCGCTCCGCTGCTGTTCGCCCCGCTGATCGCCTTCGGCATCTACCGCCGTGTCCGCGGCACGTTCGGCCTGCAGCCGGTCCGCCCGACCCGGATGAAGTGGCGTATCGGCCTGTTCTCGGTGTTTTCGGTGCTGATGATGCTGACCGGCTTCCAGGATATCCGCCTGCTCGAGGGTGTGGTCGCCGGCCTCATCGGCGGTGCCGCCCTGTCCGTGCTGGCCCTGCGCCTGACCCGCTTCGAAACGCGTCCGGATGGCGATTTCTACGTGCCCAATCCGTGGATCGGCGGCCTGCTGACCCTGCTCCTGCTCGGCCGCCTGGCCTGGCGCTTCAGTGTGCTGATGCCGGGCATGACCGGCGGCGAGGTCGCGTCGACCGTTCCGGCACCCGGGAACAGCCCGCTGACCATGCTGGTGGTCGGCCTGACCTTCGGTTACTACATTGCCTATCCGCTCGGCCTGTTGATCCATCACCGCCGCTACCGGCTGGCGATGGGCACGACCGAGGCCGCCTGAGGCTCCCCTAAAGGGCGTCGTTGTCCAGTTCGCCGGTACGGATGCGGATGACCTGGTCCAGAGGGGTGACGAAGATCTTGCCGTCGCCGATCTTGCCGGTCCGCGCGGCCTGCTGGATCGCTTCGAGCACCCGCTCGAGCATTTCATCGGCCACGGCGACCTCGAGCTTGATCTTGGGCAGGAAATCGACCACGTACTCGGCACCGCGGTAAAGCTCGGTATGGCCCTTCTGGCGGCCGAACCCCTTCACTTCCGTGACGGTGACACCCTGCACGCCGACCTCGGCCAGTGCTTCGCGCACGTCGTCCAGCTTGAAGGGTTTGATAACGGCCACCACCAGTTTCATCGCGTGCTCCTTGTGGGCTATCGCCCGTATCCGTCGGTCATTGTGCCATTGCAGGCCACCGGACGGGGCCCTGGCTACCCCGGACGGGGGAGCTTTGTAGGAGAATCCCTACACGACGACGCGGCATTCTCCTCTTCCGGGAGCCAGGCCTTTTCCTTAAGACTCCAACAACGACTTCGGGGTGTACCAACGATGGACGTGCAGGGTATCGATCAACTCGCCGAGCGACTGGCTTCGCTGGTTCCGCCAGGGTTGGCACAGGCGCGAGCGGATCTGCATGCAAATTTCAAGGACGTTCTGGCACAGGGATTGCGCCGCCTCGATCTCGTTACTCGAGAGGAGTTCGACGTACAGCGCCTGCTTCTGGCGCGTACGCGCGAAAAACTTGAGCAATTGGAACAGCGCGTCGCTGACCTGGAGGTCAGTGCCGCGGCTCGCGGACAGTAGTCACCGACTGTCCGCCAGCTCCCGGGAGCCGCCCCCGATTCGTCACCCTCACCCCGAGAGCGGTCGGGGGCGGTTATTTTTTTCTGCCGACGCAGGGAGTGCGCGATGTCCAGTGCACCCGCGTCCCTGTATCCCGCACGGGCGGCACCGGTCGGCATGGAGCCCAACCCATGAGTCTTGCCGTCACCCTGAGCCGTGCCCAGGACGGCGTCCGTGCGCCCCAGGTCATGGTCGAAGTCCACCTTGCCGGCGGCCTGCCTTCCACCTCGATCGTCGGGTTGCCCGAAGCGGCCGTACGCGAGGCGCGCGACCGCGTGCGCGTAGCCGTGTCGAACAGCGCCTTCGAGTACCCCAATCGTCGCGTTACGGTGAACCTCGCCCCCGCCGACCTGCCCAAGGACGGCGGCCGTTTCGACCTGGCGATCGCCCTGGGCATCCTCGCCGCCAGCAACCAGGTGCCGCGCGAACGGCTGGACGACTGTGAGTTCTTCGGCGAACTGGCTCTGTCCGGCGCGCTGCGGCCCGTTTCCGGCATCTTGCCGGCCTTGTTGCGGGCACGGACGCTCGGCCGGAAAGTGGTCGTGCCGCGGGCGAATGCCGCCGAGGCCTCACTGGTCTCGCAGGCGGACATCATGCTGGCCGACTCGCTGGCCGAGGTCTGTGCCTGGCTCCGCGGCGTCGCCGAACTGGATCGTCCCGACCAGATCGCCGAGGACGATTTCCGCAGCGGCGCCGGGAGCTGTCCCGACCTCGCCGACGTACGCGGCCAGTTGCAGGCCCGGCGTGCGCTCGAGATCGCCGCCGCCGGTGGCCATCACCTGCTGATGATCGGCCCTCCCGGCACGGGAAAAACCATGCTGGCCGAGCGCCTGCCCGGCATCCTGCCGCCGATGACCGAGTCCGAGGCGCTTGAAACCTGCGCCATCCGCTCGATCGCTGGCGCCGATATCGATACCGCTGGATGGCGCCGACGCCCGTTCCGGGCGCCCCATCACACCGCCTCGGGCGTCGCCCTGGTGGGCGGCGGATCGAACCCGCGCCCTGGCGAGATTTCGCTGGCCCACCATGGGGTGTTGTTCCTGGACGAACTGCCCGAATTCAGCCGGCACGTGCTCGAGGTGCTGCGCGAGCCGCTGGAATCCGGGCAGATCCGCATTTCCCGGGCGGCGCGCCAGTCCTGCTTTCCCGCACAGTTCCAGCTGGTCGCGGCAATGAACCCCTGTCCTTGCGGCTACGCCGGTGACACACGCAAGCCCTGCACCTGCAGTCCGGACCAGGTTGCCCGTTATCGTTCGCGGGTCTCCGGACCGCTGCTCGATCGCATCGATCTTTGCGTCGACGTACCACGCGTGCCGATGGCCGACCTGGGTGCGCCCGCGGGCGCCTACGACGACGACAGCGCCGTGGTCCGCGAGCGGGTGATCCGCGCCCGCCGCCAGGGCCTGATGCGCGCGGGCCGCTCCAACGCGGAAATCAGCACGCGCGAACTGGAACGCGACTGCGCCCTCCCCCCGGCGGAACGACGCTGGTTCGAAACCGCGCTGGAGAAGTTGAACTGCTCGGCCCGCGCCTATCACCGCATCCTGCGCGTCGCGCGCACCATCGCCGACCTCGAAGGCGGCGCCGGCTGCGTTGAAAAGGCACAACTTGCCGAAGCGTTGCAGTACCGGCGCGGCTGAATTCCAGAACGCGATCCTGAGTGAAAAGACTCGCGCCCAGGGTGCGATTGAATGTTCACCGCGCCCCTTATCCGAGCCGTGACTGCGGGGGATGAAGGGCTCGGGGCCAGATGCTATCTACTCGCCTGAAGATACCAACTGTTTGAGTCCGCGCAATTCGATGCGCGGCGCATGACGGCTCTGCTTCTCAGGATGCAACCTAAGTACGTTCCGGCAGATGAGGCCGTTTACCCCTTGGACGGAGCGAAGTGGCTGTCGAACGCATGACTTCCCTGACCCCGCTTTCGTCTTGCCAATAAGGCAGAACGATCTTTTTCCCGATTCGTCCTCCAGAAAACAGCGCGGCATGACAGCCGGAGTGGTCGTGTAACCGTGAGCGGCACGCTATATGCCATAGCCTCGAGATCACGGTGAACTTCCGAATAGCCGACATCCGATAGGGTTTCGCGAGTGGTTACCTAGCGTCGCATCTTATACGTACGTCAATCGGAGAAAGTCGATACGAAATGTAGGGGAAGTTCTAAAGACCCGCGGGCCCCGCTATGGCAGATTCCGCCGTGAGTTTCATTGATAAGAGCGGCGAGCGTCCTGCATTTCTCCGGAACTGCTTCAACGGCTGCCGCCAAATCAAGGACTTTGCCGATGTTTCTTGGGTCAAATCGAGGACGTTGAAGATGTTGCAGTCGTACAGAGTTATTCGCAAGGATGAGATCGCCTCCTCCTCAAATCTGAAAGATTTGCGCGGCGAACTGATGGCGATCTACACCGCGCCCACTAGTGACTGGGACATTCCGCAGCGTTCGGTAATCTGGCGCGAAAATCCACGCTCCGCCTTCGTGTCGATGCCAGCCTATAGCGAGAGCGATCAGTTCTTCATCTGCAAGATTGGGGCAATCGTCCCACAACCAGCCACGGCCGGAGTGACTTCAAGCAGCATCATCGTGGCAATCTCGGCGCGAGACGGAACTCTGCTGGCGATCCTGGATGGTGCAGCCATCACCAATCTCAAGTGCGCGGCGGTCGCCGCCCTGGTCACCGAATACTGCGCGCCACGAGACAGCCGGGTGCTGGGTTTGGTCGGCGCTGGTGTGCAGGCATTGCAGCAAGTCCGCGCCGCCGTATCGGTGCGTGAGATTGAACGGATTCAGGTCTACTCGCGCAGCGCCGCACGCGCCGAGGGCTTCATCGAACGGGCATGCCAAGTCGCGCCGTCGGCGGAGTTCGTGATCTGCGATTCTCCAGCGCGGGCAATCGCGGGCGCGGACGTGCTGGTCACCGCGACCACTTCGACCCTGCCGTTGATCGAGTCGCTGGACGCGGTACGGCCGGACGTGCACATCAACTGCATGGGAGCACATACGCCACAATCGCGTGAAATCGCCTCGGCAATCCTGCGCGACTCGTATCTCATCGTCGAAGATAAGCCGACCGCGCTAAGTGAGGCTGGCCCCGATCACGCGCACGCGATCAGTATCAGCGAGTTGATCGTGGCGACGCCACCACCAACGCGGCAACGCACGATCTTCGCTTCGACCGGCCACGCATTGCTGGACCTGATCGCAACGAAGCACGTCATGAATCACGTGGAAGCCCGCGTCAAGGCCAACCGATAAGACTTTTCACCACCTACGAACCACTGCGGGGAGACGCGATCATGGGCAAGTTCGGCAACATGCAAAAGGTTATTGCGCTGGGCGAAAAAAGCTGGAGAGCCGGAGCCGCGCACGGCTTGGTGCAGGTACGGACCAACAAGGGCAACGATGGTCAGCTGATCCTCAACGGACGCGCGTTCACCAACATGGTGTCGTGTTCTTACCTTGGGCTGAATCGGCATCAAGCAATCCTGCGCGGCGCTATCGACGCGATCGAGCGCGAAGGCGTACTCAACCATTCGGTCTCTCGCACCAGGATCGCGCCGGCGCTGCTCAGCGAAGCCGAGGACGCGATGTCACAGTTGTTCGAATGCGAGGCCTATCTGACGCCATCATGCTTCGTAGCCTCGGCCACAGTGCTGCCGCTGTACGCATCCGGTCACTTGACCGATGGCACGAAGCCAGTCGTGGTGTTCGACAAACGCTGCCATTTCTCGATGACTATCATGAAGGCCTCGTGCGGCGACGAAACCGACGTGGTGACCATCGATCACAACGATATGGTTGCACTTGAGGAATTATGCAAGGCCAACGGGAAGGTGGTCTACGTCTGCGACGGTGCCTATAGCACCGGCGGCGTCGCTCCGATCCACGATATCGTCCGCCTGCAAAACACCTACGGCATGTACCTGTACATCGACGACTCGCACTCGATCTCGGCCTATGCGCCGCGCGGGCACGGCTACATGCGTCCGGCTTTCGGCGCTATCGGTGATCGCACCATCATATCCGGATCGCTGGCCAAGTCGTTCGGCGCGATCGGAGGGGTGATTTTGGCCGGCTCGACCCGTATCCGCGAACTCTTCGACTTCGCAAACGGCCCGACCGGCTGGTCGCAGCAGTTCAGCGTACCTGGTATGGGTTCGGCGCTGGCGACGGCCAAGTTGCATCTGACCAGCGAGATTGCCGATCTACAGGGGCGGCTGCAGGAGAATATCGCCTATTTCGATTCGCGTCTTACATCCAACGACGCCGGTAACGGCCTACCGATCCGTTTCGTCGAAGTTGGTGAAGCCGAGGCGGCCATCGAAGCCTCGAAACGAATTCTGGCGCGCGGCTTCTACGTGTCGGCGATCTTCTTCCCCATCGTGCCACGTGGTAAGGCCGGCTTGCGCATGATGATGCGTGCCGATATGAGCCGCGAGCAGATGCGAGATTTCTGCGATGCCGTCGAGGAGGCGATCGCGATCACGCAGCAGGTAGCGCCTGAGCTGGTAGTGGCGACCAGGCAGGGCATCCCGTCGGCATGAGTCAGGCGAGCATATCGAGCAGCACAGCCATCGTCTGGAGTCGTGGCGCTTCCAGTGCGGCGACATTCGTGTTGATGCCTTATCTGCCGGTATGGTTGCTGGCCGAGACAGGGATGAGTGCAGCTTCAGTTGCACTGGTCGCCGGTACCGGTATTCTGGCTATCCGCGCTGGCGGACTGTTCGCGATCGTACTGCAGCGGGCAATTCGCAAGCGCCTGCTAACCGGCTGCTATGCCGGCGCTTCGCTTGTCATAGCAGCGCTAGTCTTGCTGCGTCCGATATTGTTCATTCAGGCCCTTCCACTGGCGGCGACGGTCACGGTGTTTGGTGTGTTGCTGGCCTGCGCCAACGTCTCGACAAAATCGGCGCTCGCCGAATCGACCTCGCCAGCACGGCGGCTGGCTGCGTTCGGACATTTGAACCGCTTCATCAATGCGGGTGCGGGGCTTGGTGCGATCGTCGGCTCCATGCTGGTTGGCCGACAGCCGCTGGCACTGGCGGTCATTGCGCTGACGCTGCTGATCGCGGCGGCGGTGATCGCGCTGAAGGCCGAGGCATCGCCCGCGCCGCAGGCGCCGGCAATAGGCCCGGCGCCTGCGGCAATCACACGAGCGTGCCTTCCGCTGTTGCCCGAACGGTTCGGTTTTATGGTCCTGACAGGCTTCTTGTTCATCGGCGCGGCGCAGTTTTTCTCGTGTCTGCCGGTCTATGTACGCGGAACCGACGCGGAGCCTTACATCGGTTACTTATTCGCGTCGAACGCAGCGATTATCGGCTTGTTCCAGGCGAAGATCCTCAAGCGTGCGTCTGCGATCCGCGGCGGCGAGACCGGGCCGCAGCTGTATCGGCTGTCGGCGGCGCTGCTGTCGGCCTCGGTGCTGCTGCTGTGCCTGGCACCCACTACTTATTGGTGGGTGCTGTTCGCCGCGGTGGTGGTGTTCACCGTGTCAGAGGCATTGTGGGCGCCGCTGCTGGACGTGTGGACCGCGGAGATCTTCGCCGGCGGCAATTTGACTTCGGCTTACATCTTGACGTCGCTGGTCTGGGGCGGCATGGAAGCCCTCGGCGGCGCACTGAGTATCCGCTACACCGCCTCGCATGCGCCTGGTGAGGTTGAGGGCATCGCGGTGCCCGTGCTGGCAGCGGCAGCGGTGGTCGCCAGCAGCGTTGTTTTTGCGCCAATGGTGTTTGCGAAGATCATCAGTTCCACCGAACGACCGGCGGGTTGCAATCGCAGCCCGCGCAATTAAATGAAACCTCGTCTACTGGAGAGCTGCGATGTCGTCGGGTTCCTACGTTCGAGTTGAACAGATCGGTCAGGACGACGCGGTGCGACGCTTGCGCCTAAATCGGCCCGAACGCGCCAACGCCTACCACCAAACCATGCTGGCCGAATTGGACGCAGCCTTGCACGAGGCGCGCGCTGACTCGTCGGTCAAGGCGCTCGTGCTGACCGGCAGCGGTGAGCGCGCGTTTTGTGCGGGCGCCGATCACGATGAATTGCGCGCGCGTGGCGCGTTGGACGGCATCGAGCTGTTCAGCCGCGCGGTATTCGACCGGCTCGCCCAATTGCCGCTGCCGACGGTGGCCTGTATCAATGGCGCCGCAATCGGCGGAGGGCTGGAGTTGGCGCTGGCCTGCGACATTCGCGTGTGTAGCGCCGAAGCCAGATTCGCCCTGCCCGAATTGTCGCTGGGGCTTACACCGGCAGCGGGCGGCGTGCGCAGGTTGCCGGGTTTGATCGGTCAGGGTCGCTCGACCGAGATGATTTTGTTTCAGCGCGTGCTAAACGCAGCCACGGCCCAGTCTTGGGGGTTAGTTGCGGAATACGGCGAGGATTTCCAGGCACGCGCACTGGCATTGGCCGAAACCGCCGCCCGTCTTGATCCGATGGCGTTTCGGCTCGGCAAGACGCTGCTCGCGCAGGGACAAATACTGGCTCGAACGGAGATGGAGTCGTTGGCCCAAGGAATTCTCTACGAACGGAATCAGCAAAGGACACTTTCATGAACGATGCCATGTCCAGTGTGGCCCCGCGCGTACTCAGCATCGCCACCACCAACCCGGGCCACGCCTATACCAACGAACAGCTGATCGAGCTATTCGGCGTCAACGACAGCAAGCTGGTCAAACTGTTCCGCAACTCGCGGATCAGTCGGCGCTATCTGGAACTGCCGCAGGCCGAATCGAATGGCCGCATCGAAGCAGAGAGCAGCTCCGAACTGGCCGCTAAACACAAGCGCGAGGCAGTCGCTGCCGGCGTCGATGCGACGCTGCGTGCGCTCGCGGCCGCCGGACTGCAATCCGAAGATCTCGACTACATCGCCTGTGTGACATCGACCGGGTATCTTTGTCCCGGGCTGTCCGCATATCTGGCCAAGGCGTTGGGCCTGCGCCCGGACGTATTCCGTCTGGACGTGGTCGGAATGGGCTGCAGCGCTGGTCTCAACGGCATGCAGCCGTTGGTCAATTACTGCCGGCTCAATCCGACCCGGCACGCATTGCTGGTGTGCGTGGAAATTTGCTCGGCCTCCTATGTGTTCGACACTACCATCCGTACCGCAGTGGTTAATTCATTATTCGGCGACGGCGCGGTCGCGGCGGTATTCGGCCCACGCGGCGAGTCTTCGACGGCCGGACCGGAAGTGTTGGATTTTCGGTCGCATATCATCACCGACCACATCGACGCGATGCGATTCGACCATGTTGATGGCAAATATTCATTCTATCTTGGCCGCGACATTCCGTACGTGATAGGGGCGAACGTTAAACATCCGATCGACGCGCTGCTGTCGCAAAACAACCTGCGAATGCGCGACATTGCGCACTGGATCTTCCACTCCGGTGGACGCAAGGTGATCGATTCGATCAAGTTCAATCTTGGTCTGTCCTCGCATGCGCTACGCCACACCGAGAGCGTGCTTGCCGACATGGGCAATGTTTCGTCGGGCTCGTTCCTCTTCTCTCACCGGCGCCTTATGGAAGAACAGGTGACCGCACCTGGCGACTACACAGTGATGGTGACGATGGGGCCAGGCGCGAGCATCGAATGCTGTCTGGCTCGCTTCTGAAGCCGGCCCACTACTCGGAAACAGAGCTGCATATGGAGGATCACAAAGATGAGTCGGTTGAATAGCATCGAGTCGGATATCGCGCTCAACCACGCGCCGGCCCGCGATGGCGGGCTCGGAATCATCTGGTTCGACGGCACCCACGTCGGCGCCGAGTCCTTGGCCTTGAGCGAGCAGCTGAAAACGCAGCTCGATCAGATCGAGGAGGATGGCAATACCGCGCTACTGGTGCTGCGCCATCTCTGTGTCGCCAGCAGCACTCACGCGCACACTCCCTTGGGAATAGACGAGCACCGCCATCTGGAGCAGCAGATCCAGCGCATGGAATCGCTGCCTGTAGTCAGCGTGGTCTGGGTCGATGGACCGTGCGCCGGCGGGCCGTTCGAACTGGCAGTGGCCGCCGACCTGTGCTTCGCCGCCGTCAGCGCGAGTTTCCGTTGCCCCCAGGTGGGTGAAGGGCATCTGCCAGGCTTGAGCGTGAACCGCTTGCCCCAGTTGATCGGCGCGCGCGCCACGCGCCGGCTACTACTGTTCGGCGAAACCTGGGGCGCGGAGAGAGCGCTTACGGCCGGTTTGGTCGACGGGATGCTCGATGCCGATCAATTCGACGACTACATGCGTGATCTGGCCGCACGACTTCCGCAGAACGATGGGGTTTCGCTGAAGATGTGCCGCCGCCTGATAAACGAAGCCCATTGCACCGATTACGAAACAGGAGTGGGCCATTTCATTGCTGCGCAGACCCGCTGCCGCGATGCCACGCGCGAGCGCTTCTGACAGCCTCGTACCCTTTCTACGGAGCTTGCAATGAACATGGATGTCTCGTACTTGAACACGTCGGTGCAGCGCTTTGATCCGACGCTCCCCGATCCGGGTTTCGGCGCCGATATTGTAATTCTGGACCTTGAAGACTCAGTCCATGCCCAGCACAAGGGTGAGGCCCGCGAGGCCTTCGTCCGTCTCGATCTGAGCCGCTTCGCCAACCGCAAGCCGGGTTTCGGTATCCGCATCAACAGCATCAAGACCCGCAACGGCCTACTCGATTTGTGCGCGGTCATCGAACGTCTGCGCGGCGACGGCGGCCTGTCCTTCATTCAATTGCCCAAGGCAGAATCGCGCAGCGAACTGGAACTGTGCCGCGCGGTACTGAACGAAGCAGGTTGCAAAACCCGTTTGATTCCGATCATTGAAACCCCGCGCGGCGTGGACCACGTCGAGGACATCTCTGGAGCCAGCGACGCGATGATGTTCGGCCGAGTCGACATGGAAGCGGCAATGTATCGCCCAAATTCTGCCTACATCAACTATGCGCGGGCACGCTTCTGCGTAGCCTGCGCTGGCCATGGTATCGCCGCTATCGACACCGCCGGGTTCCGCATTGCCGCCGACATCATGGACCTCGACCGGTTCGAGCGCGAGTGCGTGGCCGGGCGCGCTGAGGGCTTCACCGCCAAGGCGATGGTGCATCCGGCGCAGATCGCGGTGGTCAAACGCGTCTTCACCCAGGACGAAGCCCAGTTCGACGCCTGGCGCGAGACGATCGCTGACTATGCGCGCGCCAACGTCGGCTTTTCGGTAGTAGACGGGCGAGTGGTTGCGCCACCGTTCGTTGCCCATGCTCACGCGATGCTGCGTTTGTACGCCGTGACCTGACCAATGGCGCGCTCCACGTTCGGCTCTCTGCCCATCCATCCGTTTGCCTACCCGAGAGAAGTTTCATGACACGAAGCGTCAAGGAAGTTGCTCCGAATGTATTCCGCGCGAGCTACGGCCGTTACTACGAAGAATTCGAGGTCGGCCACATCTACCAGCACCGCCCCGGTCGTTCGATCACCGAGACCGACAACATCTGGTTTTCGCTGCTAACCATGAACACACATCCCCTGCACTTTGATAACGAGTATGGCAAAGGCACAGAGTTCGGCCGTACCCTCGTCGCCAGCGGCTTCACCGTCTCGGTGCTCGGCGGCATGAGCGTGGCCGACATCAGCCAGAAGGCGATCGCCAATCTCGGCTGGACCGACATTAGGCTGCCAGCGCCGCTATTCGTCGGCGATACCTTGTACGGCGAATCCGAGGTGCTGTCCAAGCGACTGTCGAATTCGCGCAAGACCGCTGGCATCGTCGAGGTCAAAACTATTGGCAAGAATCAGCACGGCACCGTGGTGTGCGAATACCAACGGAGTGTGCTGGTGCCGATGCTCGGCCATGCGGTCGAGGATCGGATTGATTACTGAATCGAGCCCGGAAAGGCATCGAAGCGAGCGAACAGATCATGGATGCGTCAACCTTGCAGGATTGGGCTGCTGCGCCGCCATCGCCCTGCGCGCAGGGCTATACCGAAGACGCACAGCGCCTGGAGCTCTGGTGTAGGCAGGGACTGGTCTTGCTCGATGCTGGCGCGGCGGTTCCCGCGCTGGCACGGCGGCACACGTGGCGCGTTGCCAGCGCACAGGCGCGCGCCGACTTCATCGTGGTACATGGAGAGCGCGTTTACCACGAACTGACCGATGGTTTCCGACGCATGCCGCGGGTCGACGCGTTACTGGCGGCGGTACCCGACCTCGTACCTGGGCTTCTGCCTGACGCCGAACAACAGGCCGCCGATCTGGCACTGGAGCTGAAAGACAAGTACGGATTCGAGCTGAGTCTGGGCTTGGTGCTGGCGCAGTGGCTGGCGATCCCGTCCGTTGGTCGTCATCTGATGGCGTCGATGCGTCGACCGCGACCCGAATCCGCCGCGGCGCTGGCGCGGTTCCAAGCCGAGGACCGGCTCGACCTTGGCCTGGTCGTGTTGCATCGGCACGGCTGTCAGGCGCATGTGGTCCTCAACAATCTCGATTACCTGAACGCCGAAGACGAAGTACTGGTCGATGCGATGGAAGTCGCGGTCGACGTGGTTCTGCTCGACCCGCAGGTGCAGGTGGGAGTACTGCGCGGCGGAGTGATGCGACATCGTAAGTATCTCGGACGGCGGGTGTTCTGTTCTGGTGTCAACTTGACCAAGCTCTATCGTGGACAGCTGCCGTACCTGTTCTACGTCGAGCGCGAACTGGGCTTGGTCAGCAAGCTATGGCGGGGGTTGTGGGCAGGAGGCGATCCACTAGCCGACGCGCCCGACCGTGGCGTGGAGAAGCCGTGGATCGCCGCGGTGGAAGGACATGCCATCGGCGGTGGCTGTCAGCTGCTGCTGGTCTGCGATCATGTGATCGCGGAAACCGACGCGTTCGTGTCGATTCCGGCGCGCGCCGAAGGCTTCATCCCGGGGCTGGCCAACCTGCGCCTGCCTCAGTACATGGGGCGACGACTGGCGAACCGTTTGATCTATCGCAATGCGCGTCTAGTTGCTGATAGCGCCGAGGGGCGGCTGCTGATCGACGAAGTGGTCGTGCGCGGAGACATGGACGCCGCGATCGACCGCGTCGCCGACGAAATGATGGCCATGGGCACCCACGGCATTGTCAGCAGCCGCAAGGCCTTCCGCCAAGCGGTCGAGCCTATCGAGCAATTCCGGCTGTATATGGCTACGTTTTGCCGCGAGCAAGCGCAGTGCATGTACGGCAAGGAGATTGTCCAAAATCTGGAGCAATTCTGGTTGCGCCGCGCCTGAGCACCACTGCGGCGGCGCCCGAACCATCGCCGACCTCGAAGGCGGCGCCGGCTGCGTTGAAAAGGCACAACTTGCCGAAGCGCTGCAGTACCGGCGCGGCTGAACCCCAAACGAGTCCGTTGGGGCCGGACATTCACGATCGCGTTCTTTAAACGCTGGATGCCGGGATGGCGCCGGACGTGTCCTTGCTCGCATAGGCCACGGCATCGTGCGGATGCAGGCTCTCGAGGTGTTCGATGCGGATGTGAAAGTCGGCGATCCGATCATCGGCGTCGAGCGCGCGCTGGATGCGGCGCGCGGCATCTTCGCAGAACATCAGGTTGCTGCCGTTGGCCAGGGCGAAGGCTTGTTCGTCTTCGCGTTTTACCGCTGTCTGCACCGGTGTTCCCAGTGCGAGTTCGACGCGGTCGAGCAGGGCGATCAGGTTCAGTGGCGCGTTGTCGACGAAGCGCAGCTTCAGACGCGCGATGCTGCGTTGCGCGTGCGGCGTGGCGACGATGCCTTTCTCGCTACCCAGCCATGCCAGTACGGCGGCGTGGTCCACCGGTGCGGTGGCGGTGAAATCCCGGGCGAACTGTTCCTGGATCAGCTGGCGCGACAATGCGGCGGATGCCGGGCAGGTGGAGGAATAGACCACTTCCGTACCCAGTTCCAGATGGAAGCCGTCGGCGTCCAGGCTGGCCGCGATCGATACCGGATACGCCCGCCAGCCGCTGTTCGCGCTGCGCAGCGCGGGGCGACGTACGAGCTGGTCGAAGCGGATGCTGACGCGGGCGCGATCGGCCAGGTCCGCATGGGATGCCAGGAAGGCGCGTAGCAGGTTCTCAAGCATGGCCGCGTCGATCGCTTTCGCGCCCAGATACTCGTCGAGCAGCAGGTACAGGCGCGACATGTGGATGCCTCGCTGGTCCGTGCGTACCAGGTTTACGAAGGCGCCGACGCGGGCGCTACTGCGCTGGACATCGCCATCGCCGGCGTTGAAACACACAGGCATCTCGATGCCGTCCATGCCGACCCAGTCGAGTGTGCCGCCGAGATAAGGCTGTGCCTGTCCGGCGACATCGGGCATCGGGCGAAGGGCTTCACGAACGTTTTTCACAAGGCATCCCGATTCAATTCGTTGAGGGCGGTGCAGTCGTTCCCGCTTTCGCATCGGCCAGTGCGATCTGCCGCGCGACCGGCTGGGTCAGCGCGGAGCCGTCACCGAGCAGTGCCTGCAGGTGCTTCCAGGTGGCGGAGGCCGCCGCGTAGTTCTTCTGCTGGAATTCGCCGATGCCGAGCAACCACAGGGCACGCTGGTTGTCCGGTTCGAGCGCGATGGCCCGTTCAAGCATCCGGCGCGCGGGTGCTTCGATGGCGAAATCCGCGTGTTGTGTCATGTCGGCCTCGACCCAGCCGACCATCGCTTCCGTGTTGCCGGCATCGATGGCCAGCACGCTTTCGTACGCATCACGTGCATCGCGTGGCTGTTGTTCCTTGTCGTACCTGTGTGCCGCGACTATCCACTGGCGGACAGATGCGTTCGTCGGCGACGCGGTCTCGGCGACCCGGGGAATCGGACCGTTGAACGCAGCCGGCGTACCGAGATGCGCGTAAAGACCGATGGCTGTCCCCGGCAACAGGACGACGATCGCCAGCGCTGTACTAAACAGGCCTCGCGATGTCTCCCGTCGCGGACCTCCACGCAACAGCGGCAGCACGATCAGGAGCAGGGCAAAGGCGATCATCGCCGCCGCGGAAACATAGAAAGCGACCGTTGCCATGTCCGGATCAGTTGCCGGCTTTCTGGGTCGTGTGCAGTGCCGCGACGGCCGAGGCCGCATTCACCTGGAGCATGCCGTCGGATACCTTGCTGCTTCGTAACAGCAGGTCGTGCACGGTACCTGCGTCGAGCTTCGGCGACAGCGACAGCAGCAGGGCGGTGATGCCGCTCACATGCGCGGCGGCCATCGAGGAGCCGGAGATGAAGTTGTATCCACCGCCGGGCTGGGTGGTCAGGATGTCGCTGCCCGGTGCGCTGACGATACCCGCCGGCGCCGTCGATGTTCCGCTGACGCGCACGACGATGACGCCGGGTGCGTTGTCGGGGAAGCCGCCGACGTAGCCGTCCGGCGGCATGGCCGCGATCACGATGCGTCCCTGGCTCAGCATCTGGGCGAGCAACATGTTGAGTAGCGGGTCCGCGGGTCCGCCCAGGCTCAGGTTGACGATGCGCGTATCGGTATCGATGATCGCCGCGAGCGCCTTGGCCAGGGTGAAGGAGTTGCAGGCCGCGCCAGCGTTCGGCGTCTTCGGATACCAGCAGGCCTTGTAAATGCTGAGCTCGGACTTCGGCGCCATGCCGACCATGCCCTGGTGATTGTCGCCGACGGCGGCGATGATCCCGGCGACTTCGGTGCCATGGCCATCGTGGTTGAACGCCGATGCGTCGTCGTCGACGAGGTTGTGTGTTTCGCCGATACTGCCCTTCAGATCCGGATGCGTCGTATCGACGCCGGTGTCGACGACGGCGATATGGACGCCACTGCCCTGGCTCGTGTCATGCGCGAGGGCAGCATCGGTTTCGACAAAGCCCCGTTGCAGATTGGTATACGGGTCGTTGTACGGATGGGGCGGCTGGGCATTGTCCGCATAGACGGAATAGTCCTGCAGCGGCTGGGCGAGACGCACCCGGTCGTCCTTGGCGAGTGTCGCGAGCAACGCCTCCCGGGTCATGCCCGGCGGTGTTTCGAGCACGACGCAATACAGGTCGAGCGCCTTGATCGGCCAGCCGGCGACCTCGCGCATGCCGTAACTCTGCTTCAAGGCAGCGAGGACGGATGCCGCGCGTTGGCCGGCGCCGTAATACCGCGACGGCGCGTAATCGAGCATGTTCGAGCCGGCATGCGTAGCGGTGGGCTCGAGCGGGTTGGCGACAGCCAGGACGATATCGCGCTGGCTGTTCAGCGCGGATGCGTTCGTGACCGGCCCGTGGCCCGTATCGGCGTGACCGTCGGTGCGCACCATCGAGGGCGAGTTCGCACAGGCGCCCAGGAGCATCAATACCGCGACGAGGATAAAGGCCCGGCAGGTCATGGCGTGGCGGCGACGGGCTCCGCCAGGCGAATGCCCTGAGTCGCGCGCAGCTGTTGCAAGGCGTTCCGTGCCGGTGTCACGGGATCCGCGGGGACGACGGTATAGGCGCCGACCTCGTTGGGACCGCCGACCACTTGCAGGTGAAGACTGTGCAGCAGGGCATCCCAGTCGGCCAGCTTCATCGCGCCATCGGGCACGACATGGATCGAGCCGGGAGCCGCGGGAGCGGTTTCCTGGCTGAGGGTGCGATACGACGATTGATCGCCCGCCGACCACAGTTTCATGCCCAGCACGCTGACCCCGACGGCCTGGATCAGCACCGCGGCGACCAGCGCCCGGGTCAGCCAGCCACCCGAGCGCCGACGTACCGGCGCTTCCTCGATCTCGGGCATGTCCAGGCGGCCAAGCAGACGCTTCAGGCCGACGTTGGCGTCGATCGGGATATCCGAGGGCAGGGACAGGGCCAGGCGCAGGCGGCTCTGCTGGGCGAACTCGGCGCGGCACGACTCGCACTGCGCCAGGTGATCGGTCAGCCAGTCGCGCTGTTCCTCCGAAGCACTTTCCTGCAGGACCCAGGGCATCGCTTCCCAGGCGCGGGTGCAGTCCCTGGCGGTATCTTTCGGGAATGTCATCGCATGCCCTCCTTCAATGTGGACGAGTCTCCGGCCAGGGCCGGGAGCACGTTGCGTAACTTGACCCGCGCATGGAACAGGCGCGCTTTCACGGTACCGACGGGGCATTGCATGATCACCGCGACCTCGTCCAGCGAGTGTCCCACGCCATAGACGAGCTCGATCACGATCCGTTGGTCGACCGACAACCGGTCCAGGCCCTTGCCCAGCCAGTCGCGCAATTCACGATCTTCATCCGGGTCATGGGCGGGGGTGCGGTCCTCGGGCAGGGCATCGTCATCGACGGGTTCGTCGCCGTGCTGGCGCAGCGCTTTCAGTCCGCAGCGGTAGGCGATGCCCATGATCCAGGTGGAAACACGCGAGTCGCCATGGAAGGTCCCGGCCTTTTGCCAGGCGATCCAGAAGCAGTCGTTGATGGCTTCCTCGATGACATCGGCGCGCCGTGTCACCCGCGACAGGAAGCGGGTCAACCTGCCGTGGTAGCTGCGGTACATCACTCCCAGGGCCACGCGATCGCCGGCCGCCATGCGCTGGAGCAGCATGCGGTCGGTGGCGTCAGCGTCGGTATCGGCGTCGTTCATGGCTCGCAAGAGGTGGTCGCAGGGGCGGATAGTTCGCTCTATGGGTGCCGTTTCGGTACAAAAAGGTTGCCTGGGATCAAAAAGACCACGTAACCGTCGCTACCCACGGCGACGTGCGCAGGCCGCCGCGCGGCTGCCTGCCCTGGTCGGACATGATCCGGGCCAGTTCCAGCCGCCAGTCGCCGTTGGCCCAGCGCAGGCCGGCCTGGCCGTAGCTATAAGGACTGTCGCTATCGCGCCCATAGTGGTGGCTATAGCGCGCCTCAAGAGGCTGGGCGAGGCCGGCGCCCAGGGAAAGCGAGAAATGCCAGGCCAATGGCCACAGGAAATTGATATCGGCAGCCCCTTTGGGCTGGCTGTCCCCGGCGCCGACGACGTAGATGGCCGAGAGGCCGAAGGTCAGCATGTCCCGGTAGATCCAGGAAATGCCGGTTTCCGCCCGATCATAGACCTTCGAGCGGGCGTCGCCGGCGTAACCGTAATAAAGCAGGCCGGCGCGGAACTGCCAGTTCTCGGAGACCAGCCAGTAGTGAGACACCTGGGCGACGGTTTCCGCCGCCTGTCCCGGCGAGCGCACCTGGGTGCTTGCCGAGAGGCCCAGCGACCAGCCAGTCGGCGATGTCCAGGACACGGCACCCTGGAGTATGGGTGTGGCGGGCGAGTTGGCCACGCCGCGGTCGACCAGTTGCGAGCTGATCCCCACGACCCCGGTCAGGTTCGACGATTGGGCATGGAGTGGCGGGACGAGCCATGCGGCAACGAGGGCTATCGACAGGGCACCGACGCCGGGGCGCCGCCCACGATTCACGCAAAAGGGGCGGCGTTCCGTCATGGGCTCAGCTTCCGGCCACGGCGAGCCGCCGCCGTGGCGGCAAGCAGGCCACGGCGCAGGTCATCGGATCGAAGGCGAACGGGGGACGGGTCGACGACATCACTTCATCATTCGGACGGCCAGGCGCCGCTGCCGTCCATGGTAGTGCCGGCCGGTACATGGGAGTACCGGCCGGCAGACGATCCGTCGGGGCAAGGCGATGCCGTCAGTGGAGCGTGTCCAGGTAGGTGATGAGATCGTCCAGCTGCTTGGCGTCATCGAGGCCTTCATATTTCATCTTGGTGCCCGGGTTGGCCTGCTTCGCCGGTTGCGAGAGATAACTGTGCAACTTTTCCGCCGTCCAGACCCACTGGGCCTGCTTCACGGCGTCCGAATAGTTGTAATCCGGGATCGTGCCCGCCTTGCGTCCTACGATATTGAACAGGCTGGGGCCTTTTTTATTACGCCCTTCCTTTACGGTGTGGCATTCGGAGCATTCGGTCTTGAAGACGTTCGATCCGGCGGAGGCGTCGCCCGCATGGGCCGGGGGAGAGGCCAGCGCCCAACCAAAGACCAGGGTCGCGGTGCATAGCCCGAGGGTAAATTTCGTCACTTTCTGGTTCCTTTGCATGTTCAGAACGCCACGCTCGCGGAGACGGTGAAGGCGTTCAGGTCTGCCGGCTTGGTGGTGGGGGCACCGAACGGAACACCGAAGATGTTGTTCGTCGCGCCGTTGAACCTGGTGAAGCGGAACCAGGTGGCGGCAATCCTGAGATTCGCTATCGAGGTGTAGGAGTCGTCCTTGCCGAACGGTGCCCAGAACACGCTGAAGATATTGGTGGTGGTGTCCGGGTCGCCGAAGGGTCCGAAACGCACCTGATCGTCCGAGGCGGTGCTTTCCAGATGCGCCACCTGCACGCCATAGGTCTGCTTGAAGACATAGGTGGCGCTCACGGTCCGGTTGTGCAGGACGCCGCGCGGCAGGGCAAACAGGCCCGGAATCACGGAACTGGCTGGCGTGCTGCCGTATTTTCGCTTCTCCAGGATGTTCACGTAGGAGAGCTGGACAATGTTGTCCCGGTTACCGAGGTACTGGTAGCTCAGGTCGTAACCGAGATCGGTCACGTCGTCCCTCGGCCCCGTGCGGAGTAGCTCGCGCTTGGTCGTCAAGGCCACGACGCCCGCCGAGAAGAACTGGCTCTTCAGGTCCTTCATGTACGCAAAGCGGGCATAGCCCGTGTCGCTGAGCCGGCCAGGATCCCCGGCGATGTTGTAACCGAGATGATCCTGCAGGGAGGTGGGCAGGGACTTGTAGGTGCCTACCTCGCCATACCAGTTAGCGTCGTACAGGGCATAGACCGAGGCGCCGATAACGCGGTTGGAAAGCGTGTTGGCGCTGGCCGGGCTGAGCAGGGTGCCGGTGGGGCCGGAGCCGCCTGATGGTGCGAGGGCCGTAGCGTTCGGAAGCTCGTTGACCGGATCGTCGAAGCCCGGACTATTGTTGACGCTCACACCGAACGTCAGGTCCTTGCCGCCCAGCTTCAGTTCCTTGGCGACGAAGCGCAGGTCGAGGCTGGTCAGTCGGGTGTTGTAGGTGTCATGGCCGCCGGTGTGGTCGGCCTCGACCTTGACGAAACCGCCGACCTGGTCGCTGATGCGCCCGGCCAGGTAAAGATCCGCCTCGGTCAGTTCCGTGGAGCTTTCGCCGCGGGCCGGCGCGTTATGGGCTTCCGTCAGCTGTCCGGACACCGGAATCTTCACGCCGTTGCCGTCCGTGTCGGTATAGCCGTTGAGCTTGAAGCGCATGCCATACGGAGTGAGGTTCGGGCCGCCGGAAAGCGCGCCATAAGAGGCGGCGTGGCAGTCCGCGCAGGCCGCGCCGGTCTGTCGTGCGTAAGCGGGAACCGCATGCGCCGCATTGCTGGCGAATAGAAGAAGTGCCGCGACGCCGCACCACAGCGACACACTCTTGGGCCAGCGCAGCACGCGCCGGTGCAGGAAAGACAACATGAAAAACTCCTTGTTTCAACAGGGTGCGTTATAGCGGGACGGACCATCCGTCCATCAGCGACGACGCTTTGGCAACATCGTCCGGAGTACCCCGTCGCGCACGACGAAGTGGTGCCAGAGGGCTGCGGCTATATGCAGCGAAACCAGGGCAAGCAGGACCCATGCGGCATCCAGATGCCACGTCTGCAAGCTATCGGCGAGGTCTTCATCGGCACCCACGAGTGCGGGCAAGGTGAGCCCGAGAAAATGCACCGGCTTGCCCTCGGCGTCGCTGAGGCACCAGCCGATCACCGGCAGGCCGAGCAGCAGGACGTACATGGCGACGTGGGTCAGTCCCGCCACGGCGCGAACCGCCCATGACGTGCCGTCGTGGGCGGGCAGCTTGCCCAACCGGATGCGAAGCACGACGCGAACGACGAATAGCAGCAGAACCAGCAAGCCGAAATGACGATGCCCCTCGAGCAGCCACATGCGCAAGGCGCGGCCGTCGACCTGGTCCCTGGCCAGGATCAGTCCCGCCACCAGGACCAGGCAGAGCACGGTGAGCCAGTGCAGCACCACCATCTTGCGTGGGCGTGGGGGAGCATGCGTTTCGGCGCGCCGGGACGGACGGCTGTCCGCGGGGCTTTCGACATGCGGCATGAATGCCCCGTCGCCGCCCTGTCCCGGAGGAGTCTTGTTCTTCAATGCCATACCGAGATGCCTTTGCGCGTCGCCTTCATCGTGCCGATCCCCATGCCTGCCAAGACGTCCGCTTCAGGCGCCGATGAGGGCCAGGGCGGATATGCAGTGCGTGAGTGCCGACCCGGCGCCAGGAAGTTGCATCCCATGGCGAATACTGTCGAAGCAGCGATCGAAACTTCCTGCATCGGCGCATGCGCAACCTTTTACCGATGAGCCGGCACTCAAACGGGTAGGGCGTCTTCATGCGTTGCACTGCCGGACCTAAAACATGGAAATCGAGCGTATCCAGTTGCAGAAGCATGGCGACAGCCGCGGCATGCTCATTGCCTTGGAGCAGGAAAAGAACGTGCCCTTCGAAATCCGGCGCGTCTATTACCTGTTCGCCACCAAGGACGACGTGCACCGTGGCCAGCACGCGCACCGTCATCTGAACCAGCTGGCGGTGTGCGTGCGTGGTTCGGTGACCTTCCTGCTCGACGACGGCCACGGGCCGGCGGAAGTCGTGCTCGATGACCCCTCGCAAGGCCTGCTGCTCGGCCAGATGGTGTGGCGGGAGCTGTTCAATTTCAGCGACGACTGCGTGCTGATGGTGCTCGCCGACCAGTTCTACGACCCTGCCGATTACATCACCGACTACGGCGCATTCCTGCTCGAGGTGAATGGCCCCCGGGTCCGCGAGAGCGTGGCAGCATGGCCAGGCCGCTAGTCCTTATCGGCGCTGGTGAGTTCGCCCAGATCGCCTGCGAATACTTCGAACACGACAGCGACTACGACGTGGTGGCCTTCAGTGTCGAGCGCGAGCACCTCGTGCAACCGATGCTGGCCGATCGTCCGGTGGTCGCTTACGAAAAACTCGAGACCTTGTATCCGCCCGACGAGGTCGAGGTCTTCGTCGCCATTCCGTCGAGCCAGCTCAATCGCCTGCGCACGCGTCTTTACCGGGACGCGAAGCGCAAGGGCTACCGGATCGCCTCCTATGTCAGCAGCCGTGCCTTCGTCTGGCGCAATGTGGAACTTGGCGAGAACTGCTTCATATTCGAGGGCAATGTGATCCAGCCGTTTGTCCGGATCGGTAACAACTGCATCCTCTGGAGCGGCAATCACGTCGGCCATCGCACGGTCATCCACGACAACGTCTTCATCGCCTCGCACGCCGTCATCTCGGGCTATTGCGACATTGGCGACAGCAGTTTCATCGGCGTGAACAGTACCTTCAACGACTATGTGAAGGTCGCCGCCGACAACGTGATCGGTTCCGGCGCGTTGGTGACCCGCGATACCCTGCCCGGCCGGGTCTACGTCGGTTCGCCCGCCCGGGCCGTGCCCGGCCGGTCCAGCCTCGACGTAAGGCTCTGAGGCGCGCATGGTCGCGTGGACCAAGAAAGGGCTGGTCTTCGATACGTCGCGTCAAGGCGTCGGCGGCTGGATGCGCCATTCCGCGCTGACCCCGACCCCGCATCGCCTCGACGACGAGCTCATCCGTGTCTACGCGGGGTTTCGCGACGTCGATGGCGTGAGCCGCATCGGCTATGTCGATGTGCGCGCCGACGACCCCACCGATATCGTCCGCGTCAGCGCCGAGCCGGTGCTCGATATCGGCCGTGACGGCTGCTTCGACGACCATGGCGTGATCCTTGGCGACGTCGTCGATGCACCGGGCGGCCTGCATATGTTCTATGTCGGCTTCCAGCGCGTGGCCAAGGCCAAGTTCCTGGCCTTCACCGGCCTGGCCGTCTCCCGCGATGGTGGCGACAGCTTCCAGCGCGTGCAGGAAACGCCGATCCTCGATCGCGCGCCGGGACGCAGCACCATCGGTGCCGTGCATTCGGCGATCCATGACAACGGGCGCTGGCGCCTGTGGTATGCGGTCGGCGACGATTGGGAGACCATCGACGGACGGCCGTTCCCTCGTTACCACATCCGTCATACGGCAACGGACGACCTCCTGGCGATACCACGCGAGGACCAGGTCTGCCTGCTGCCGCAAGGCACTGAATACCGGATCGGCCGTCCACGCGTTTACCGTGTCGACGATGAGTACGCCATGTACTTCACGCGGGGCAACCTTACCGGTGAATACTTTCCCGGCCTGGCCCACAGCGCCGACGGGATCGCCTGGGAGCGCCGAGACGAGGCACTAGGCATCGCGTTGTCCGCGAGCGGCTGGGATTCGCGGGTGATCTGCTATCCGGCGCTGATCCGCGGGCGCGACAAGCTGCTGATGTTCTACAACGGCAACGACATGGGCGTGGATGGTTTCGGCGTCGCTGAAGCCCGTGGTGATGCGCATGTTTACGGTTAGGCCTTACGCCCCGGCGGACGCGAATGCCTGGGACGCCCTCGTCGGGCGCTCCAGGAACGGTAACCTGCTGCAACTGCGCGGTTATATGGACTACCACGCCGATCGCTTCGCCGACGCGTCGCTGGTGGTCGAGCGGAACGATGAAGTCGTCGCGGTGTTTCCGGCGAATATCCGCGACGGTACGGTGACCAGCCATGCTGGCCTTACCTATGCCGGGCTCATCGCATCGCATGCCTTGCGTGCCGAATCGACGCTTGCCGTGTTCGAACAGATGGGCAGCCACTACCGCGCGCAGGGCGTGGCGCGGGTCATCTACAAGGCGGTGCCGCATGTCTTCCATGCCTATCCCGCCGAGGAAGACCTGTATGCCCTGCATCGCCTGGGCGCCCGGCTGATACGTCGCGACCTTTCCTCGGTCATCGCCCTGCAGGAACCGTTTCACTTCACCCAGGGCCGCAGGCATGCCATCGCCAAGGCAGGGAAGGCCGGTGTCGTGGTGTGGAACCAGGCGGATCCCACCGAATTCCATGCCCTGCTATCGGCCGTACTACGCCGGCACGATGCCTCGCCGACCCATGACCTGGTGGAATTGCGCCTGCTGCAGTCGCGCTTTCCGGACCAGATCGTGCTTCACGAAGCGCGCATGGGCGGAGAGCTCCTGGCGGGTGTCGTCGTATACGACTTCGGTCGGACAGTGCACACCCAATACATGGCCGCATCGGAGGCCGGGCGTCAGCTCGACGCGCTCAGTTTCCTGCTGGCCGGGCTGATCGGCGACGTTTATGCGGATCGACGCTACTTTACCTTCGGCATCTCGACCGAGCATGAAGGGCGCGACCTCAACACTGGCCTGGTGGCGCAGAAGGAATATTTCGGCGCCCGTGCGGTTGTGCACGACTTCTACGAGTGGACGCTGTGATGGATGTGCCCTTCCTCAGCCTCAGGGACGTCAACGCCCGCCACGCCGACGAGCTGAAAGCCGCGGCTGCCAGGGTGATCGACTCGGGCTGGTATGTCCTTGGCGAGGAACTGGCCGCGTTCGAAGGCGAGTTCGCCGCGTATTGCGGTGTGCGCCATGCCGTGGGCGTGGGCAACGGGCTGGAAGCCCTCTCGTTGATCCTGCGCGCGTATAAGGACCTGGGCGTGCTTGCCGATGGCGACGAAGTCATCGTGCCGGGCAACACCTTTATCGCGAGCTTCCTCGCCGTTACCGAAAACGGGCTGGTCGCGGTGCCCGTGGAGCCGGATGCGGCAAGTTTCAATATCGACCCGGCCTGCGTGGAGGCTGCCATCGGTCCGCGCACGCGCGCGATCATGGCGGTGCATCTCTACGGCCAGCTGGCGGACATACCCGCCCTGGCTGCGCTGGCCCGGCAACACAACCTGCTCTTGATCGAGGACGCGGCGCAGGCCCACGGCGCGATGATCGACGGTCGCAAGGCCGGTGCGTTCGGCGATGCGGCGGCTTTCAGCTTCTTTCCCGCCAAGAATCTTGGGGCGCTTGGCGATGGCGGCGCGGTCTTGACCGGCAACGCGACCCTTGCGGAGCGGATCGCGGCCTTGCGCAACTACGGCTCCGACGTGAAGTACAGCCATCGCTTCAAGGGCGTGAATTCACGGCTGGACGAGATGCAGGCCGCCATGCTGCGGGTGAAACTGAAGTACCTGGACGCGGATACCACCTGGCGCCGGCGCATCGCGCGTCGCTATCGCGACGGGATCCTCCACCCGCATATCCATTTGCCGGACGTGCGGGGCGAGGAAGGGCATGTCTGGCATCTGTTCGTGGTCCGCTGTCCCGACCGCGACGCGCTGCAGCGGCATCTGCTCGCCTGCGGCATTCACAGCCAGGTGCATTATCCGGTACCGCCGCACCGGCAACCGGCCTATGCCGAACTGCGCGACGCCCATCTGCCGTTGACCGAGGTTCTGCATCGTGAAGTGCTGAGCCTGCCGATGGGGCCGACCCTGCGCGACGACGAGGTGGACCGGGTGATCGCGGCCTGCCAGGCATTCGCGTGTCCGGCATGAACATCGTTCGCACCGGCTCCTATACCGCCATCGCCACCGCGGCGCGGCTGGTCGCGGGCCTGGTCGCGATCAAGCTGGTGGCGTGGTTCGCCGGGCCCGAAGGCGTCGGCAAGCTCGGCCAGTTCATGGGCCTGATGTCCCTGCTCGCCGTGCTGGCCGGCGGCGGGATCAGTTCCGGCATCGTCAAATACGTCGCCGAATACCGCGACGACCCGGAGCGGCTGGCGCGGCTCCTCGCGGCGGCGCTGTGGTACGCGCTTTGTGCATCCTGCCTGATGGGCTGTGTCGCCTTGCTGTTCAGTCGGCAGCTCGCCCTCTGGCTGCTGGACGATCCCGGTTACGAAGGGCTGATCCGCCTGCTTGCCGTCGCCCAGCTCGGCATCGCGCTGGTCAACTACATCCTCTCCGTGATCAATGGCTTCATGGACGTGCGCCGGCTGGCCTTCATCCAGGTGATGGGTTCGGTTTTCGGTGTCGTCATGATGGTCTGGCTGTCGCGCTGGCTTCATCTCTATGGCGCGCTACTGGCACTGGTGCTCGGCCAGTTGCTCTGGCTGGTTGTCGGTCTGCCGGCGTGGTGGCGAAGCCCGTACTTCCAGCGCAGCATGCTGCGCCTGCATTTCGACAGCGAAATGACCAGGCGGCTCGCTGCATTCTCGGTGATGACGCTTACTTCCGCCTTGCTGCCGCCGCTGGTCAATATCGCGGTACGCGACCATCTCGCACTTCAGTTCGGCTGGGAGCAGGTTGGCAACTGGCAGGCGGTGAGCAAGGTGTCGGACGCCTACCTGCTGTTCCTCACCACGGCCATCAACATCTACTACCTGCCCAAGCTGGCATCGACGCACGCACGAGAGGCCCTGCTGTTCGAACTGCGCAATGCCTATCGCTACATCCTCCCCGCGGTCGTCCTTCTCGCGACGGCGGTGTACGTGCTCAGGGACTGGGTGACGAAGCTGCTGTTCAGCGCGGACTTCACCTCGGCCAGCAGCTTGTACGGGCCACAGCTGGTGGGCGATGTCGTGAAAATCGCCTCCTTCATCCTGTCCTACATGATGCTGGCCAAGGCCATGACCCGGCTGTTCGTGATTTCCGAGTGCGTGTTCGCGGCCAGTTACCTGGCCCTGGTCTACCTCTTTACCGCGCACTTCGGCCTGGTCGGCGCGATGTACGCCTTCGCGGTCAATTACCTGTTGTACCTCGTTTTCAATGTGCTGGTCGCCCGCCGTTACCTGGGAGGACTATGACAATGGCCGACAACCTCTCGACCAGCGTGGCGGCGATGCCGCTGGTTTCCGTGCTGATACCCGCGTTCAACCACGAGCGTTTCGTGCAGCGCTGCCTGGACAGCGTGCTTGAGGATCCTTATCCGTCCAAGGAGATCGTCATCATCGATGACGGCTCGACCGACCGGACCGCCGAGCGGATTGCCGACTGGGTGGCGAGGCACGGCTACGAGCTACGCGTGGAATTCGTACGCCGGGAAAACAAGGGTGTCGCGGCGACGCTGAACGAACTGGCGGTGCGCGCACGCGGGGAATACTTCCGGCTGGGCGCCAGCGACGACTACCTGTTGCCCGGCGGCCTGGATGCCCAGGTGCGTTACCTGCAGGCGCATCCGCGCAAGGGGGCCGTGATCGGCGACTCGGTCGTGGTCGACCGCGACGGGAAAAAGCTGCACGAAAGCGGCATGTGCGATCTGCACGGCGCGAACAAGCGCCTCTATCGCTCCGACGACGGCATCCGCCGCGCCGTGATCGGCCAGTGGGCCATTGGCGGGCCGGTCACCCTGATCAGGAAGAGCGCGCTGGACACCGTCGCCCGCTGGAGCGAGGGCCTGCGCATCGACGACTGGGATCTTTTCCTGCGCCTGGCTGCCCGCGACGCGCTGGGTTTCATCGATGTCAGCGTCTGCGCGTATCGCCTGCACGAGACCAACCTGAGCAAGACGCGGCATACGATGACCCGCGTGGTCAACCTCATTGAATCGCAGCATGTCGCCTTGCGCCGGGTCGAGTTGTTCGACGAGCCTTATCGGAGCCTGCTCCGCGCGCAGTCCCATCTGATCGGCGCCAAGATCTCGTTCCTGCAGCGACAGCCATGGCCGCTGCTGGTGCACATGACGGCGTACCTGTCGTTGATGCTGCTCTCGAAGACCCGGTTCGTGCCGGCACATCCTGAAGTGAAACAGGCATGAAGCGCCTGCTGCGCCTGCCGTCGAGCTATCTCGCGCTTCCGCTGCTGCTTGCCTGCGGGCTCACCCTGCTCACCTTCGACTTCCCTGCAGGCTATTTGCAAGGCCTGATGGTCCTCGTGCTGTCCGCGTGCGCCCTGGTGCTGGCCGACGTGGTTGGCGGTGCCCGGCTGCCCACGCTGGCCCGATTCCGTGCGCGCGATTACGTCGGTACCCGCGATGCCTTCGTCGCGCTTGCCTTCGCCGCCCTGGTTGTCCTGTTCTGCCTGCTCGACCTGGTCCTGTTTCCGGTGCCGCTGATCGACAATCCATCGTCCTACGCGTCGATGGAAAACGGTCGCGAGCACGTACGGCATATTTCGGACATGTGCTGGACGCTGCCGGTGATCGGGCTGCTCTGCACGCGGAACAAGTCGCTGCGCAACCTGTTGATCGCCGTCGGCCTCGTCTTCCCGGTACTGGTGATCGATCGCAACCGGATTTTCGCCTCCTTGTTTTCGTTTGCCCTGGTCATCGTGCTGCGTCGCGACGAGGCAAGGCCCTTGCCATGGAAGGCCATCGGCTTCCTGGCGTTGCTGGGTGGCAGCGCGTTCTCGATCCTCGGCATGTTGCGCTCGGGATCGATCGAGAATGTCGCCCTGCCGTTCAACGCGATGTATCGCGTGGCCCCCCAGGCGATCAAATGGCCGCTCCTGTATGTCAGCGCCGGCCCGTACAACTTCAGTGCCATGGTCGCCAAGCACTACGAGAACGCCAGTTTTCTCATCAACCAGGTCGTCCCGATGAGCGGCTCGGTCGCCACCGCGGGGACGAGCATTCCGCTGGATGCCCCGAACATCAACGTGGGCACGGAATTCCTTCCCTTCCTCCTGGCATGGGGGCCAGCCGGTGCGGTCGCGTCGATCTTCGTGCTGTACGCCCTGCTGCTGTGGAGCGTGCGGCGCCTGCGGCCGGCGGTACCACTGTTCCCGTTGCTGATCTTCCTTCGCGTTTCCTATGTCTGCGTGATGTCGCCTTTCGCGCCCCAGGCTTTCATCTGGACGAATGTCGCCTTCATCGGTATCTGCCTGTTCATGCAGTCACTGGCGTCGTTGCTGCCCAACCGAAGGGCCGTCGCGTCCCTCGATCTTCATAACCTTTCCGGTGAGCCAAACCATGGAACAAGATGAGATCTACCTGATCGACATGTGGCGGCTCCTCATCCGCCAGTGGCGATGGTTCGTGGCCGTCCTGGTCCTGGTCCTGGCCGCCACCTTCGCTTACGTGCACACGGCGAAACCGCAGTGGGAAGCGACCGCCTGGATCCAGATCGCACAGATCGGCGCCGCGCCCCAGGGGCAGGATCCCAAGGCCGAGCCACTGGGGCGGGTCATCGAACGCCTGCAGACCGTCGCGTTCCAGAACGATGTGCTGAAAAGCGCCGGGTACGCGCCCGCTACACGCGAAGCCGGGCTCTACCGCGGAAGCCTGAAGCTCGATCCCCAGCCGTATGCCAATCTCATCAAGGTGAGCATACGGGCGTACTCGCCGCAGCAGGCGAACCTGCTCGCCACGGCTACCGTGACCCAGCTCCAGGCCATTCACCAGCGCATCGAAACCTTGCCGATGTCGCTCGCCCGCGGGCGCCTCGACGAGATCCAGGCCGACCTGCAGACCGCGCTGGCCGACCGTGAGCGCCTGCTGCGTGAAGTCGCACCGGAAAACAAGGACGGCAATGCCGCGCTCGCCGGGGTGCTGCTGGCGAGCAGGAACGAGGCCATCCGCGACCTGCAGCAGACGCGCAGCGAGCTGATCTATCGTCTCAGCGCCAATTACACATACGAGACGTCGCTGCCATGGCCGATCTACGTGCCCGACCGGCAGGCCTACCCCAATCCCACGCTGACCTGGGGTATCGGCATCCTCGCGGGGCTGTTCCTCGGGGCCCTGGCGGCGATCCTGGCCAATCTCGCGCGCCGTCGGACATAGGCATCGCATTCAACCAAATCGGTCCGTAACGGCACTCACTGTTGAGACCCATCATTGTGCCGGGACCGGGATAGCCATGAGTGCGCCACACACGCTTGAAACCGGCAGCCCTGCCGCGTCCGCCGGCAACGACCGTCGAGGCCGCAGGGATGCGCCGCTGGATGAGTCGCAACTGCTCGAAACGCAGCGCGCCTTCGACAGCGTGGCAGCCGACTATGACGGTCCCAAGGGCAACAACGAGCTGATCCAGCGCATGCGGCTCACGATGTGGGATACGGTGCATGCAGAGCTTTCCCCCGGTGCACGCCTGCTCGACCTGGGCTGCGGTACCGGCATCGACGCCATCGAATTCGCCCGTCGCGGCTTCCATGTCGTCGCTACCGACTGGTCGCCGCAGATGGTCGAGCGCACGCGGGCGCGTGCCGCGGGCTCGGCGCTCGAATCGCGCGTCACCGCCACCCATCTCGGCGTCCAGGAGCTCGATCGGCTCGACGGTGGGTTCGACGGTATCTATTCGAACTTCGGGCCACTGAACTGCGCGCCCGACCTCGGTGCGGTCGCCGCCGAGTGCGCACGCCTGCTTCGGCCCGGTGGCACCCTGGTGTTCTCGGTGATCGGCCGGATCTGCCCTTGGGAAGTCGGTCATTACGCGCTGCGCGGCCGCTTCAGACGGGCAGCCGTGCGCGCCACCCGCGGCGCGAGCGCGGTGGGTATGAACGGGCACACCATCTGGACCTACTACTACCTGCCACGCGAGTTCTACAAAGCCTTCGCGGAACATTTTTCGCTGGCGAGCTATCGCGCGCTGAGCCTGTTCATGCCACCGCCCTACCTGGTCGATTACTACCGGCGCCGGCGCGAATGGTGCGAGCGCCTCGGCCGGCTGGACGATCGTCTTGGCGCACTGCCGCTATTGCGCGACATGGGCGACCATTTCCTGATCGTGATGCATCGGCGCTGACGCCATGCGTACCCACCGGGCAAGCACCGAAGTCAGCCTGGCCGGCGCGGTCGCGATCACGCCGGAAGGCAACTCGCGTACGCCGCTGTCGATCAGGGCAGGGCGGATCGCGGCGTCGACGGACTCGCATGCCTGGTCGGTCGATCTGCGCGATCACCTGGTCTTCCCCGGCTTGATCAATGCCCACGATCACCTGCAGGTCAATGGCGTGCCGCCGTTGCGCGCCGGCGCGCCCTTTCCCAACAGCTACGCATGGATCGCCGCTTTCCAGGCTCATTTCGAGGAACCGGCGGTCATCGCCGCGCTGCAGGTACCCAAGGCGCTGCGGCTGCGCCATGGCGCGCTGAAGAACCTGCTTGCCGGCACCACCTGTGTGGCGCATCACGATCCCTGGCATCCGGCGCTCGACGCCGATGATTTCCCGGTCGCGCTATTGCGCGACTTCGGCTGGAGCTACGCACTGGCGGGGCCCGCTTACGGTCCGCCGGTGCGCGAGAGTTTCGACGCCACGCCGGGCGACCGGCCCTGGCTGATCCATCTCGCCGAGGGCACCGATGCCACCGCGCAGGCGGAACTGGAGGAACTGGAACGGCTGGGATGCCTCGCGGCAAACAGCGTGCTGATCCACGGCGTCGGCCTGGGCGAGCGGGATATCGACCGGGTAATCGCCAGCGGCGCCGCGGTGGTCTGGTGTCCGGGCAGCAACCGCGCCCTGCTCGGGCGGTCGCTCGATCCACGGCGACTCAGCGCGGCCGGCCGGCTTGCGCTGGGCAGCGACTCGCGACTGAGCGGAGCACGCGATCTACTCGCTGAAATGCGCGACGTCGCGGCGCGCCAGGAACTGACGCCGAGGGAATTGCTCGGCCTGGTGACCACCGGGGCCGCGCGAATCCTGCGCCTGCCATCGCATGGCAGCCTTGCCGTGGGCAACCCGGCGGACATGGTGATTGTCGAGGACATCGGTGGTGACACGGCGGACAGCCTGGTTGGCATCGATCGCAGCCGGATCCGGGCCGTGGTGCGCGACGGCCTGCCGCGGATCGCCGACCCGGACCTCGCCGAATGGTTTGCCTTCGCCGGCGTCGATGCGGTGCCCGTGCTGCTGGATGGCCGGCCCAAGCTATTGGCCGCGTCGTTGGCCGAGCCCGCACTGATGGCCCTCGAGCCCGGCCTCGATCCCCTTGCGCGAACCAGGTTCCACTGATGCACGGCCCACCGATACTCGAGCCCGCGCAGGCCTATGCGCTATGGGCGGCAAGCTATCCGGCGCACGCGCACAACCCCGTGATGCAGGCCGAGGAACGCGCGATGCTCGGCTTGATGCCGGCCGATTTGCGGGACCAGGTCGTACTGGATGCCGGATGCGGCAGCGGGCGCTACATGCTGCATGCGCTGCGACGCGGTGCGACACGGGTTACCGGCGTGGATCTTTCGCCGGAAATGCTCGAACGCGCCGACACGGCGTTGATCGATGCCCGGCCTGGTGCGACGGTTGAACTGAGGCAGGGCAGCCTCATGGCGTTGCCGGTGCCGGACGCATCGGTCGACCTGACCGTCTGCGGCCTGGTCATCGGGCATCTGGAAAGCCTGGAGCTGCCGCTCGCCGAACTGCGCCGGGTGACCCGGCCCGGTGGCCGGGTGCTATGCAGCGATGTACACCCTATAGGGCATGCCCTCGGCTGGCTGCGCGATTTCAGATCCGGTGGTCAGCGCTACGCCGTCCGGCATACGCAACACCTCTACAGCCACTGGCATGACGCCTGCGCGTCGCTTGGGCTGGCGATCGAACGGGTGCTCGAACCCATGCTCGACCCGGCCGATATTCCCGTCGGCGCGCGCTTTGACCGCGTCGCGCTCGACGTACCCGTCGCGCTGGTGTTGCAACTCAGGCGCCTGCCATGACCCCTCATTTTCGCGGCCCTTCCCCATGACTCACTCACCGCACACGTTGTTGATCAACCCGACCATCACGTCGCGCTCCAGCGCGCGCTTCCCGCTGTCCCTGCTGCATCTGTCGGCGGCGCTGGACCGGACGGGAAGCAGCCAGATCATCGACGGCAATGTCGACCGCGACTTTATCGGTGATGCCTTGCGCGCGATCGAGGGAAACACGTTCGACGCGGTCGGCATCAGCGCCATGGGCGGCCCGCAGATCGCACCGGCGATCGAGGTATCGAAGGCGATCCGCGAGCGCTATCCCTCGTTACCGATCATCTGGGGCGGCTATTTCCCAACGCTTTACCCGGATACCGCGCTGGCCGCGCCTTACGTGGATTACGCAGTGCGTGGGCAGGGCGAGGAAAGCCTTCCGGAACTGATCTCCGCGCTCGGCGATCCGAGCGCAGCCCGGTTGGCGAAGATCGGCAGCCTGTCGTGGAAAAACGACGGTGGCGTCGTGCACAACCCGAACCGGCGCTTCACGCTCGGCGACACCGGCCTGGTCCTTCCCTATGACAAGCTCGGCGATCCGCGACGCTATCTGGCGCGGACCTTCCTCGGTCATCGCACCGTCGCCCACCAGGCGGCGATCGGCTGCCGTTTCCGCTGCACGTTCTGTGGCGTGGCCGCGATGTTCGGCGGCACCACCGTCCTTCCGGCCGCGGCGCGACTCGAACGCGACCTGAGTTACCTCAAGTACGAACTCGGCGCCGATTCGGTCCAGTTCTTCGACCACAACTTCTTCGACCGCGAAGAGGACATGATTCCGCTGCTCGAAGTCATGGCGAAGCTCGAGATGCCATGGTGGTGCTACGCCCGCTCGGATGCGCTGCTGAACCTGTCGGAGAGTTCGTGGAAGCTGGTACGCAAGAGCCGCCTGCGCATGGCCTATATCGGCGCGGAGTCGCCCAGCGGCGCGATGCTCAAGGAAATCCGCAAGGGCACGCGGCCGGACCAGACCCTCGAGGTCGCCGAACTGTGCCGGCGTAACGGCGTGATCCCCGAGTTGTCCTTCATGGTCGCGCCGCCGCAGAACACCGAGGAAGAGACCGAACACACCTTCGCCTTCATCCGTGAGCTCAAGCGGATCAATCCGCAGTCCGAGATCATCGTTTACATCTACACGCCGTTGCCGGAAGGCAGCAAGCACGAGAAAGAGCGCGGCAAGCGTCCGTCGGCGCCGCTGCTCGACCTCAACGGCGAGCCCGTCGTTTTCCCGTCGACCCCCGAAGAGTGGATGCAGCCGCAGTGGGTCAACTACGCCTGCCACGCCGACGCGCCATGGCTTACCGACAAGCTGCGCCAACACATCCAGGACTTCGTTACCGTGCTGCGCTGCCGCTTCCCCACCGTGCAGGACCTGCGCTCGCCGACCTGGGCCAAGCGCAGCCTGAGCGCGATGGCCGGCTGGCGTTACCGGCGCGGCAAGTACGACAAGCCGTGGGAGCTGAACCTGGCCAACCGGCTGGTGCGTCTGCGCATGCCCCAAGTATCCGGCCTCTAGGCGGACACCGGCCTTGCACGTCGCACAGATCAATTTCCTGCCCGCGCCGGAAGGCTGTGCGCCTGCCGAAGTCTTCGAACGGTGGCCGTCGCTGACGGATATTCCTGAAGCGGCCGCCACCGCCGGCGTGCGGGTCTCGGTGATCCAGGCGGCGGCGAGCCATGAACGCGTCACGCGCAACGGCGTCGATTACCACTTCGTCGATGTCGCCGCGGTGCCGTCTGTGGCAAGGCGCGGCCGCTACTTTGCCGGCCTGCTTGCCGATATCGGCGCCGACGTCCTGCATGTCCATGGCCTTGGCTTCGCCGAGGAGGCCTTCGCCGTGGCGCAATCCCTGCCGCGACTGCCGATCCTGTTCCAGGATCATGCCGACCGGCCGCCACCCTGGTGGCGTCGATCGCGGTGGCGGCGCTGGTATGCAACGGCGTCTGGTATCGCCTTCACGGCGCCCGAACTCGCGCAACCATTCATGGATGCCGGCGTGTTCGCGCCGGGGGCGCGCCTGTTCGCTATACCCGAATCCAGCAGCCGTTTTGTCCGTGGCAACCGTGCTGCTGCGCGTGCCGCCACCGGCCTGCATGGCGATCCGGGGATTCTTTGGGTGGGACACCTCAATGCCGGCAAGGATCCGTTGACCGTGCTCGACGGCGTTGCCGATGCCGTATCGCGGCTGCCCGATCCGCACCTGTGGTGCGCCTTCGGCAGCTCACCGCTGCTCGACGAAGTGAAGCGGCGCATCGCGCGCGATCCGCGGCTGGCCGGCCGCGTGCATTTGCTGGGCAAGGTTCCCCACGCTGGTGTCCAGACCTTGATGCAGGCGGCGGATCTGTTCGTCTCGGGCAGCCGTGCGGAGAGCTGCGGTTATGCCGTGCTGGAGGCGTTGGCTTGCGGCGTCACCCCCGTGGTCACGGATATCCCGTCGTTCCGCGTATTGACCGGCGACGTCCTCGGCAGCCTGTGGCCTTGTGGCGACGCGACGCGCTTGGCCGAAGCGCTGGTTCGTAACGCCGCAAACCGGCCATCGCCCGACCGCGTGCGTGCCCATTTCGACGCCGCGCTGTCCTTCACCGCGGTCGGCCGCCGCTGGGCCGGGGCCTACGCGCAATTGTTCGACGAAGGGCAACGGAGGACGACATGAAACTCGCCCTGGTCGTGCCCGGCGGTGTAGACCGTAGCGGCGAGTTCCGGGTGATTCCAGCCTTCCTGACCCTGATCGAGCGTCTGGCACGGGTGCATGAAGTCCATGTTTTCGCCTTGCGCCAGGAGGCGGTGGCGGGTCGCTGGGAATTGCTCGGTGCCACGGTTCACAACATCGGCGACGGCTGGAACCGGCTGCGCGCCATCGCGGCGATCCGCACCGAGCATCGACGTGAACGATTCGACCTGGTGCATGCGATTTTTTCCGGCTCCTGCGGCCTGGTCGCCGTGACCGCGGCAAAACTGCTGGGGCTGCCCAGCCTGGTCCATATCGCCGGCGGCGAACTGGTCGCCTTGCACGACATCGACTATGGCGGACGACGGAAGTGGAAAGGGCGCCTGCGAGAGGCCGTGGTCCTGCGTGCCGCCGACGCGGTCACCGCGGCCAGCGCACCGATCATCGATTCGCTGAAGGCGCTCGGTGTGGAAGCGCGTCGCGTGCCGCTCGGGGTCGACCTGTGGTCCTGGTCGCCGCTGGCGCCGCGCCGGCGCTGCAAGGGACCGGCGCGGTTGCTCCACGTCGCCAGCCTCAATCGGGTCAAGGACCAGCCGACCCTGCTGCGGGCCCTCGCGGCGCTTTCCGGAACAGGGCTGGCGTTCCGGATGGACATCGTCGGTGTCGATACGCTGCAGGGCGAGATGCAACGGTTGGCCAACGAACTTGGACTGGAAGACAAGGTCCGCTTCCTGGGCTTCAGGACGCAGCGCCAACTGCGCCCCATCGTGGTCGCGGCCGACCTCCTGGTGATGTCGTCATGCCATGAGGCCGGTCCCCTGGTCCTGCTCGAAGCCGCGGTAGCCGGTGTGCCGACGGTAGGCACCGCTGTCGGTCATATCGCGGAGTGGTCGCCATCGGCGGCCCTGGCCGTGCCGGTCGGCGACTGGGCCGGGCTGGCGGCGGTGATCCACCGTGTACTCACCGACGAAGAACTGCGCCTGCGCATGGCGGATGCTGCGCAACACCGCGCCATGCTGGAAGACGCCGATTACACCGTGCGCACCTTCGAGGCGCTATACCTGCGCCTCTTTACGCACG
>DASYLE010000092.1:0-25291 GCA_036009745.1 Luteibacter sp.
GATATCACGGCGTTTGATGCTCCCGAAGGCAGGTTCCGGCCGATCGTGCCGGGTGAGGGCAATTATCCCGAGGCGACGCCGCATGCGCGCTTCGCCTCGCCGATGTCATCGGCGGCCTGAAATCATGAACATGCAAAGGTATTTCTCCCAGGGATTGTTTGGACGCGACCTGCTTGGTTCCGTCGTGGTCTTCCTCGTCGCCTTGCCGCTATGCATGGGCATTGCCATCGCTTCCGGCATGCCGCCTTCGGCGGGCCTCATCAGTGGCATCGTCGGCGGTCTCGTGGTCGGATTTATCGCCGGTTCGCCGCTGCAGGTCAGTGGGCCGGCGGCAGGGCTCGCGGTGCTGGTCTTCGAACTGGTTCGAACGCATGGCGTGCTCGCGCTCGGCCCGGTGGTCCTTCTGGCGGGCCTTATCCAGCTGGTGGCCGGCGTCTGTCGCGTCGGTGTCTGGTTCCGCATGACCTCGCCCGCCGTGGTTGCCGGCATGTTGTCCGGCATCGGCATCCTGATCGTGGCCTCGCAATCGCATGTGCTGCTGGATGCGATTCCGTTGGCCAAGGGCATGGAAAACTTCGCGGCACTACCGGGTGCGGTCCTCGATGCATTTGGTGGCACCGGTACGGCCGCCCTTTCCGTCGGCCTTGCGACGATCGCGATCATGCTCGGTTGGGAGAAACTGCGTCCGGCACGCCTGAAAGCGGTGCCAGGTGCCTTGCTGGCGGTGGTCGCGTTGACCGCCGTCGTCCAGTACTTCGACATCGCGGTCAATACCGTCGACGTGCCGTCGAACCTGGCCTCGGCCATTTCCCTGCCGAGCTTCGGCAGCCTGTTCGGGCTTTTCGACTCGGCACTGATCGTTGCAGCGGTCACTTTCGCCTTCATCGCCAGCGCGGAAACGCTGTTGTCGGCGGCGGCCGTCGATCGGATGCACGATGGCCAGCGCACGAACTACGACCGGGAACTGGCGGCGCAAGGTATCGGTAATATGCTTTGTGGCTTCCTTGGCGCACTACCGATGACCGGTGTGATCGTCCGCAGCGCGGCCAATGTCCAGGCGGGTTCGGCCACGCGCATGGCGACGGTGTTCCATGGCGGCTGGATCCTGCTCTTCGCCGCATTGCTGCCATGGCTGATGCGGATGACGCCGGTTTCCTGTCTGGCGGGCATCCTGGTTTATACCGGGTTGAAGATGATCAATCCGGGGCAGATCAGGGGATTGGCTAAGTACGGTAAGGGTACCGCCGCTGTCTACGTGGCGACGACGGTAGCGATCGTGGCAACCGACCTGCTGACCGGGGTCCTGGTCGGCTTCGGTCTTTCGATGTTCCGGCTGGTGTTGCTGTCGGCGAAGCTGCGCGTCGACCTCGATCACCATGACGAACCGGGTCACGCGTCCTTGCATCTCGAGGGGTCGGCAACGTTTCTCAAAGTGCCATCCATGGCCAGGACGCTGGAGCGCGTACCGCCGAATACCCGCCTGAAACTGGTCGTCGACAATCTCCATCATGTCGACCAGGCCTGTCTCGAACTGCTTCACGACTGGGGCAGGAACGCCGCTGCGCGGGGTTGCGAACTCATCGTGGACTGGCCGGATTTGCATCGGCGTGTCGAGGGACCGCGCAAGGCTGCGTGACGGATTCGCTTCGCAGGCTCGCCCTCATTCGCCCTTCGGGCAGCTTGTCCCTCCAGGAGAAGGGACAAGCAAGGTCGCTGCAAACCGCGCCCTCTCCCGTTGGCGGGGGAGGGGTTGGGGTGGTGGCCTACGGAGCGGTCTTGTCCTTGTACCGACACAGGTCCCGGATGACGCAATGCGGGCAATCGGGCTTGCGGGCCTTGCACACATAGCGGCCGTGGAGGATCAGCCAGTGGTGGGCGTTCTGCCGGAATTCGGCGGGCACCACTTTTTCCAGCTTGTCCTCGACCGCGCGCACGTCCTTGCCGGGCGCGAGCCCGGTGCGGTTGGACACGCGGAAGATATGCGTGTCCACGGCGATGGTCGGTTCGCCAAAGGCGGTGTTGAGCACCACGTTGGCGGTCTTGCGGCCGACACCGGGCAGGCTTTCCAGCGCTTCGCGCGAGCGCGGCACCTCGCCGTCGTACCGGTCGACCAGGATGTGGGCGGCGGCGATCACGTTCTTCGCCTTGGTGTTGAACAGGCCGATCGTGCTGATGTACTTCTTCAGTTTTTCCTCGCCCAGGTCGAGGATCTGCTGCGGCGTATTCGCCACGGGATACAGGCGACGCGTCGCCTTGTTGACGCCGACGTCGGTGGCCTGCGCCGACAGGGCGACAGCCACCAGCAGTTCGTAAGGCGTGGTGTATTCCAGCTCGGTCTTCGGATGCGGGTCCAGTTCGCGCAGGCGACTGAACATCTCGACCACATCGGCCTTCTTCATGGTGTCGGCGGTTCCTGTTTGCGGGCACGTGCGCGGGCGAGCGCATCGAGAACCGGATTGCCTGTGCTGGGCACGGCCGCGTCGATGGTCGCCTTGCGTGCGCTCAGTTCGGCTTCGCGAGTCGCCTCGATGGCATGCAGGCGTGCTTCGCGACGCTGGAAGTTCGCCCGCGCGGCGTCGGCGTGGGCCAGGTCACACTGTGCCGCTGGCATCGGGCCAAGCACGATGCAATCGACGGGACACGCCGGCACGCACAACTCGCAACCGGTGCACAGGTCCGCGACGACGGTGTGCATGAGCTTGGCCGCACCGACGATCGCATCGACCGGGCAGGCCTGGATGCATTTGGTGCAGCCGATGCAGTCCGGCTCGACGATCCGCGCCAGGGTGCGTGCTTTTTCGACCCCGTTGGCCGGATCGAGCGGTAAGTACGGGCGGTCGAGCAGGTTTGCCAGTGTCTGAATGCCGGCCGAGCCGCCTGGCGGACAATGGTTGATCTCGGCCTCGCCGCTTGCGATCGCTTCGGCATAGGGCCGGCAACCATGAAAGCCGCACTGCTCGCATTGTGTCTGCGGCAGTACGGAATCAATGCGATCGACGAGGGAGGCTATGGCCGGCATGGCGTTGGCTATGCCTGGAACGTGATCAGCGGACGGTGGCGCCGGCCGCCGCGCCCTGGTCGGCGTCGAGCAGGAACAGGTCGCTACCGCCATCGCCGGCCGAGAGGATCATCCCTTCGGACAGGCCGAAGCGCATCTTGCGCGAGGCCAGGTTGGCGATGAAGACGACGTTGCGGCCGACCAGCTTTTCCGGTTCGCCGTAGGCCGCGCGGATGCCCGAGAAGATCTGGCGCTTGCCGAGCGGGCCGGCGTCCAGTTCGAAGCGCAGCAGCTTGTCCGAACCCTCGACGAATTCGCAGGCGAGGACCTTGCCGATACGCAGGTCGAGCCTGGCGAAATCATCGATGCCGATGGTCTGGGTGGGCGCGGTTTCGGCGGCGGGAGCTTCGGTCTTGGTCTCGGTCATCGGCTTTTTCTTGGGTTTGGGGGCGTCGTCGCTGGGGGCCAGCGAATCTTTCGAGGCTTCGACCATCGCTTCGATACGCTTGCCATCGATACGCGACAGCAGGGGTTCGAAAGGCTGCACGGCCAGGCCAAACACGGTGCGGCGCGCATCGTCGAAGCTGGTGATGGGCGCGCCGAGGAAGGTTTCGGCCGCTTCCACGGTGCGCGGCAGGATCGGTTTCAGCACGCCGCTCAGCAGGCGAAAGCCGCTCAGGGCAAAGGTGCATACCTGATGCAGTTCGGCGCGGCGCGCCTCGTCCTTGGCGATCACCCACGGCGCCTTGGCTGCGATGTAACCATTGACCAGGTCGGCCATGGTGACGAAGCGGCGGGTGACTTCGGCGTAGTCATCGTCGCGGTACAGCTGTTCGATATTCGCGGCCTGGGCGGTCAGTTCGTTCCACAGGCCGGCTTCTTCCGCCTCGAAGCCGTCGGCGAGCTTGCCGTCGAAGAACTTGTGCACGAAGCCGGCGGTGCGACTGGCGATGTTCACCCACTTGCCGACCAGGTGCGAATTGACGCGATCCTCGAAGGCCTTCAGGTCCAAATCCACGTCGACCGGGGTCGCACTCAGCATGGTCGCGAAGTAATAACGCAAGAATTCCGGATGCAGCCCGGCGTCCAGGTAGGTGCGCGCCTGGATGAAGGTGCCGCGGGACTTGGACATCTTCGCGCCGTTCACGGTCAGGTAGCCGTTGACGTGCAGCGCGGTTGGCGTGCGCATGTTCGCGCCATGCAACATCGCCGGCCAGAACAGGCCGTGGAAGTTGATGATGTCCTTGCCGATGAAGTGGTGCATGTCCGTCTCGCTGCCTTCGGCGAGATAGGCATCGAAGTCGATGCCGCGCAGGTCGCAGAGCGCGCGGAAGCTGGCCAGGTAGCCGACCGGCGCATCGAGCCAGACATAGAAGAACTTGCCCGGCGCGTCGGGAATCGGAAAGCCGAAGTACGGCGCGTCGCGCGAGATGTCCCAGTCCTTCAGGCCGCCGTCGAGCCATTCCATCAGCTTGGCGACGACGCCACTGTTGGCGACTGGGACGCCGTCGGTCAGCTTGCCGCCGAGCCAGTCGCGCAGCAGCGACTCGAACTTGCCCAGCTCGAAGAAGTAATGCTCCGAGTCGCGCAGCACCGGCGTCGCGCCGGACATGACGGAGTACGGATTGATCAGGTCGGTCGGCGCATAGGTCGCGCCGCAGTTCTCGCAGTTGTCGCCGTACTGGTCCGGTGTGCCGCAGACCGGGCAGGTGCCCTTGATATAGCGGTCCGGCAGGAACATCTCGCGTTCCGGATCGAACAGCTGCTGGATGCTGCGCCGGGCGATATAGCCGGCGTCGCGCAGGCGCGTATAGATCAGCGTCGCCAGCGCCTGGTTTTCCGGCGAGTGCGTGGTGTGATAGTGGTCGTAGCTAAAGCTGAAATCTGTGAAATCGGCTTCGTGCCCCGCACGGATCCCTGCGATGAACACTTCAGGGGTGACCCCGGCCTTTTCGGCGGCAAGCATGATCGGCGTGCCGTGGGCGTCGTCGGCGGCGACGAAATGGACCTCGTTGCCGACCATGCGCTGCGCGCGTGCCCAGATATCGGCCTGGATGTAGCCCAGCATATGGCCCAGGTGCAGCGGGCCATTGGCATAGGGAAGGGCGTTGGTGACCAGGATGCGACGGGACATGGCGGACACTGTCGGTGGCAGGACCGCGGATTATGGCATGCCGCCCGCCGGATGACGGGCGGCAGGTGCCGGAGCCGGGATTATTCCTGGCGTTCCCAGGTCTGGCTGCGGCCGATCAGGGAGAAGCCGATATAGCCGTGCACGTCGAGCTTCTTGCCGGTGCCATCGAGGCTCAGCTTGACCTTGTAGATCTTGCCGTTCTTCGGGTCGAGGATCTGGCCGCCGTTCCACTCGTCGCCGTCCTGCTTGAGGCCCCACATGATCGTCATGCCCTCGACCGGCTTGTCCTTACGATCGCCATCGCACGACTTGCAGACCGGATTCGGGCCATCGTCGGTGGCCAGCACCTTGATGACCTTGCCTTCCAGGACGCCGTTCTGCTCGGTGATCTGCACCAGCGACTTGGGCTGATGCGTCTTGTCGTCGATGGTCTTCCAGGTGCCGACCGGACTGGCGCTGGCGGCCAGCACCGGCGCCGCGGCGGCCATCAGGGCGAAAGCGAAAGCGGCGCGGAGCAATATCTTCATGTAGCGTCCTCCCGTACGTTGCGGTATGGAGGCCAGACTGACGATGTGCAGGGTAGGCGTCAAGCTGCGCTGCGGGAGGGCTGGCATAATGGCGAACCCTCGTTTCGACACCTTTCCCATGACCCTGCCTAGCGAAACCCTGGTCCGAGACATTCTCGGACGCCTGATCGATCCGCACTCCGGCCAGCCGCTGGCCGAGGCGATCCGCGCGGTCGGCGTCGATGGCGCCAGGGTGTCGGTGGACATGCAGCTGGCCTATCCGTCGGCGGGGTATCGAGAGATCGCGGCCGCCGAGGTAAAGGCGGCGCTGGAAGCCGATCCGGCGATCGAGTCGGCCGCCGTATCGATCACCCAGCGCATCTACGCGCACAAGGTGCAGGGGCAGTTGGCGCCTTTGGCGGGCGTGAAGAACATCATCGCCGTGGCCTCGGGCAAGGGCGGTGTCGGCAAGTCCACGGTGGCCGTGAACCTGGCCCTGGCCCTGGTCGCTGAAGGTGCCGTCGTCGGCGTACTCGACGCGGACATCTATGGCCCCAGCCAGCCGCGCATGCTCGGCCTGTCCGGTAAGCCGTCCTCGCCGGATGGCAAGAGCATCGTGCCGATGCGCGCCCACGGACTGCAGGCGATGTCGATCGGCGTGCTGATCGACGAGGACACGCCGATGATCTGGCGCGGTCCGATGGTCACCCAGGCCTTGATGCAGCTGCTGACCGATACCCGCTGGGAAGAACTCGATTACCTGGTCATCGACCTGCCGCCGGGTACCGGCGACATTCAGCTGACCTTGTCGCAGAAGGTGCCGGTTTCCGGTGCGGTGATTGTCACCACGCCGCAGGACATCGCCTTGCTCGATGCGAAAAAGGCCTTGAAGATGTTCGAAAAGGTCGAGGTGCCGGTCCTCGGCATCGTCGAGAACATGGCCACCCACATCTGTTCGAACTGCGGCCATGAGGAACATATCTTCGGCGAGGGCGGCGGCGCGCGCATGGCGGAGCAGTTCCATGTGCCGATGCTCGGCGCCTTGCCGCTGGATATCCGGATCCGGGAGCAGGCCGATGGCGGCCGCCCGACCGTGGTGGCCATTCCCGACTCGGACCTCACCGCGCGCTACCGCGCGATCGCCCGGTCGACCGCGGCGCGGCTCTCGCTGCAGGCGCGCAACAAGACCATCGCCTTTCCCAAGATTGTTATCCAGAACAGCTGATGGATCGGTTGCGCGTCCTTGCCCTCGGCGGCAGCCTCCGTGCCGCATCGACCAATCGCATGCTGCTGGGTGTCGTGCGGCGACTGGCGCCGGCGAACATCGAGGTTTCCCTCTACGACGGGTTGGGCCAATTGCCGCTTTTCAATCCGGATATCGAGCCGGCGAAGGGCCTGCCACCCGCCGTGGCGGCGCTGATGGCCGAGGTACGTGCCAGTGACGGCCTGCTGGTCGCTTGCCCGGAATACGCCCATGGCGTGCCCGGCGCCTTCAAGAACCTGCTGGACTGGCTGGTGGGCATGCCCGATTTCCCGGGCAAGCCGGTGGCATTGCTGAACGCCGCACCCCGCGCGACAGCCGCCCAGACGGCGCTGGCCGAGATCCTGTCCACCATGTCGGCGCGCATCGCCTACGCCGCCTGCGCGGCGGTGCCGGTGCTTGGTGGCAGCCTCGATGAGGTGGGTCTTGCGTCCGACCCACCGACCGTCGCGATCCTGTCCCAGGCCCTGGCAGCCTTCGCCGAGGCCATGAAGGACGCCCGTCGCGAAGCCCGGGCCTGAGCTGGCCGCTGGCGCTGCCCCGGCCAATCCGCTACTTTTCCGCTTCTTTCGTCCTCGAAATACCTCTTCCGGAGTCAATGTGAGCATCAAGTCCGACAAGTGGATCCGTCGCATGGCCGCCGAGCACGGCATGATCGAGCCGTTCGCGCCGGGCCAGGTCAGGGAGCGTGACGGCCACCGGCTGGTTTCCTACGGCACCTCCAGCTACGGCTACGACGTGCGCTGCGCGGCCGAGTTCAAGGTGTTCACCAATATCAATTCCACCATCGTCGACCCGAAGGCGTTCGATGAGCGCAGCTTCGTCGACGTGATCTCGGACGTTTGCATCATCCCGCCCAATTCCTTCGCTCTGGCCCGCACCGTCGAATACTTCCGCATCCCGCGCAAGGTCCTGACGATCTGCCTGGGCAAGAGTACCTATGCGCGCTGCGGCATCATCGTCAATGTGACGCCGCTGGAGCCCGAGTGGGAAGGCCATGTGACCCTGGAGTTCTCCAATACCACCCCGCTGCCCGCAAAAATCTACGCCAACGAGGGTGTGGCGCAGATGCTCTTCCTGGAGTCCGACGAGGAGTGCGAGGTGAGCTACGCCGACCGCGGCGGCAAGTACCAGGGACAGCGCGGCGTGACCTTGCCGAGTACCTGAACGGAGGCGAGCAATCGCATCCGCCGTTGACACGCAGGGGCGCTAAACTCGCCACCTGAACGACCTATCCAAGAGCAGGAGATTGCCGCATGATCCGTGTTTCCACCTTGCTGGCCCGTACCGGCGCGGCGCTCGTCCTGGCCAGCCTGCTGGTGCTTGCCGGCTGCCATCGCGGCGGCGTCAAGGACGAAGTCGTCACGACCAAGCAGGGCCAGTTCGATATGACCATTTCGTCGTACAAGAGCGGCCAGTTCCTGGTCGACGGCGCGGTACTTTCCGCCGCCGATACGGGTAGCCATTTCTCGTACCTGAAGGATCAGGGCAAGCTGCCGAAGACGGTGCTGCTGGTCCCCAGTGACGATTCGAAGATCCGCGATGCGCACCTGGGCTTCATGGCCCGCATGCAGCTCGATTACGGCTTCGCCGTGTATTACGACAAGAAAGGCACCCTGGTGCGCCTGAATGCCGTCGAGGCCAAGGCTCGTCCGCTGGAAGACAACACCGCGCCGAAGGCGCAGTTGCCCGACAGCATGAAGGGCAAGGAAGCGAGCAGCGGCGGTTACGATCCGCAGAACCGGACCGGCGGCGGCTACTGATCCGCGCGGTGTCGTACAACGCTTGAAAAAACCCCCGGATCCCGGGGGTTTTTTTTGCCCGCTGTCACAATGCCGACATCAAGCTTTCCTAGCATCGCAGCTTCTTACGGAGCAGGACCATATGGATATGCGCAGAAGCGTGCTTGCGGCAGCCTTGTGCTCGCTGGGTTCGGCCGTCTCGGCCGAGTCGGGACAGATCGAGTCGCTCGATCTTTACGTGGACAAGAACACCCGGCAGATATTCGCCGCGCCGGGGCCTGACCGGGAAAAGCTGGGGCGCTTCGTCCCGGCGAACGATCCTCCTGCCGCGGTAGCGCACAGTTCGCCTCCCCCACCGAAAGTTTCCGCGCCATGGCACGAGCGGATCGCTATCCGTGGCTATACGCAAATGCGCTACAACCAGGGCGTTGGCGGCGACGCGGGCGACCTGCGCGCACCAGGGGATCGCTTTATCGGTGACAACCAGGGCTTCGGCATTCGTCGTGCGCGCGTGGTGCTGTACGGCGACATCAGCGACAAGGTGTCGTTTTACCTGCAGCCGGATTTCGGTAGCACGCCAACCGGCTCGAGCACCTCGAACTTCGCGCAGTTGCGTGATGCCTACGCGGATATCTACTTCGATGCGGGCCGCGAATTCCGTGTCAGGGCCGGGCAGTCCAAGGTGCCATACGGCTGGGAGAACCTGCAGTCCAGCCAGAATCGGCTGGCCGACGACCGCGCTGACGCGCTGAATTCCGCCGTTCGCGATGAACGGGACCTTGGCCTGTTCTTCTACTACTCGCCGAAGGAAGCCGCTTCGCGTTTCCGCGAACTCGGTGCGTCGGGCCTCAAGGGAAGCGGCGACTATGGTGTCGTCGGCCTTGGCTTCTACAACGGCCAGGGTGCGAACCGCGCCGAGCGCAACGACGCGCTGCATACCGTGTTGCACCTGACCTATCCCTTCCGCCTGGGCAACGGACAGTTCCTGGAAGTGGGAGCCGACGCTTACATCGGTCGTTTCCAGGTCGCCACGCCAACCTCGGTCGCTATCGACGGCGTGAGTTTCGTGCCCACGATCGACGCGCCGGCGAGCGGCTCGGTGGATAAACGCGTTGCCGCGCACGTGATCTATTACCCGCAGCCTTTCGGTTTCCAGGCGGAATGGACCGTTGGCAAGGGGCCGGAGCTGGATGTGGCGACAAAGAGTATTCGAACGAAGTCGCTACGCGGCGGCTATGCGCAACTGATGTACAAGGTGGACGGTTCGTTCGGGTCGCTGATGCCGTACGCGAAATGGCAGACCTACCGTGGCGCGTCCAAGTTCGACACCAATACGCCGCGCATGCTGGTCGACGAGCTGGAGTTCGGCGTCGAATGGCAGCCGGCCAAGGTGCTGGAAATCGCCGTGGCGTACGCGAACATGCGGCGGACCGATGTCACCAGGGCGCCATATCGACGGGTCGATGGCGACGTGCTGCGAGTGCAGTTGCAGTGGAATTACTGAAGGAGTACCCGGCCGCGGCCGGGTACTCCTTCAGGCCAGCGCGATACGCAGTGCTTCGGACAATGCAGCCGTCTGTTCCGAGGCATAAGGAATCGCCTTGCCGCTGCCCCAGACCGCCCCCGGCCATGCCGAATCGCCCACCTGGCGGGCGACGACATGCACATGCAACTGGCGCACGATATTGCCCAGCGCGCCGATGTTGAGCTTGTCGCAGCTGCCGACCACGCGCAGCGCGGTGGAGGCGAGGTTGACCTCGCTCCACAAGGTCGCCTGGTCGGCCGGCGACAGATCGGTGACTTCGACCATGCCGGGCTGGCGCGGGACCAGCACCAGCCACGGAAAACGCGCGTCATTCATCAGCAGGACGCGGCACAGGGCGAGGTCGGCGACGAGAACCGTGTCGCCGGCCAGCCTGGCATCGAGCTCGAAGCCGGCATCGCTCATCAGCCGAGGTACTTGGCGAAGAAGGCGAGGGTGCGATCCATCGCCAGCTTCGCCGCGGCCGCGTCATAGCTGCCGCGCGCATCGCAGTTGAAGCCGTGGTCGGCGTCGTATACGTAGGTGTCCATGGTCGGCATCAGCTCGCGATGTTTCTGCACCATCTCCGGCGGGATCGAGTGGTCCTTCTCGCCGAAGTGGAAGATCACCGGGGCCTTGGCTTTCTCGGTCAGGAAGGGCACGTTGCGCGAGCCGTAATAGCTCGCCGAGGGCAGGCCCAGGCGCAGCGCCGCCATCAGGGCGATCGTGCCACCCCAGCAATAGCCGACGGTGCCCACCTTGCCGGCGTAGGCGATCGCCTTGGCGGCGACCTCGACGTCGTCAAGCGGACGGGCAAGGCCGAGTTCGGCGATCAGCTTGACGCCCTTCTGCATGCCTTCGTTGTCGTATCCAGTCTCGACGCCCTTCTCGATCGGGTCGAACAGGGCCGGCGCGATGGCGACATAGCCTTCGGCGGCGAAGCGGTCGGCCACGCTGCGGATATGCGCGTTGACGCCGAAGATTTCCTGGATCACGACGATGCCGCCCTTCGGTTTGCCGGCGGGTTCCGCCAGGTAAGCGCCGATCGGGCCGCTGGTGCGATTGGTGTCGAGGGTGATGATCTTGCCCATGTGTAGCTCCGGGGAGTGGGGAAAAGCTGTCGCGTTAGGTTACCCGTTGGGGCCATACCGCTCCATGTGTCTCATCTTCATCTGCGACGCAGGGCTCACACGATTGCCCGAGCCGCTATAATCCGCCGTTTACTTTCCCCACGGTACCCACGGCATGTCCCAGGCCGCCCCAAAGATCGGTTTCGTCAGCCTCGGCTGCCCCAAGGCGCTGGTCGACTCCGAGCGCATCCTCACCCAGCTGAAGGTCGAGGGCTACGAGATCGTGCCGACCTACGGCGCGGCGGATGCCGTCGTGGTCAACACCTGCGGATTTATCGACTCGGCTGTCCAGGAATCGCTGGATGCGATCGGCGAGGCGCTGCACGAGAACGGCAAGGTGATCGTCACCGGCTGCCTGGGCAAGCGTGCGGAGCTGATTCGCGAAGCCTATCCGGACGTGCTGGCGATCAGCGGTCCGCAGGACTACGCCAGCGTGATGAGCGCGGTGCACATCGCGATCCCGCCCAAGCGCAATCCGCTGCTGGATCTGGTGCCGGATATCGGCGTGAAGCTGACACCCAAGCATTACGCTTACCTGAAGATTTCCGAAGGCTGCAATCACCGTTGCAGCTTCTGCATCATCCCTTCGATGCGCGGCGACCTGGTCAGCCGGCCGGTCAACGAAGTCCTGATCGAGGCCGAAAAGCTGGTCAAGGGCGGCGTCAAGGAACTGCTGGTGATCTCGCAGGACACCAGCGCTTACGGTGTCGACGTGCGCTACGCCGAACACGAATGGCGCGGCAAGTCATATCGCACGCGGATGACCGAATTGTGCGAAGGCCTCGGCGAACTGGGTGTGTGGATACGCTTGCACTATGTCTACCCGTACCCGCATGTGGACGAGATCATGCCGTTGATGGCCGACGGAAAGATCCTTCCCTACCTCGATATCCCGTTCCAGCACGCCAGTCCACGCATCCTCAAGCTGATGAAGCGCCCGGGCAATGTCGACAAGACCCTCGAGCGAATCCAGAACTGGCGCAGGCAGGTCCCGGACCTGACTATTCGCAGCACCTTTATCGTCGGGTTCCCCGGTGAGACGAATGCCGAGTTCCAGGAATTGCTCGACTTCCTGCGCGAAGCCGAGCTCGATCGCGTCGGGGCGTTCGCCTATTCGCCGGTCGACGGCGCCAAGGCCAATGACTTGCCGGGCGCGATCGACGAAGAACTCAAGGAAGATCGCCTGGAGCAGTTCATGGCGGTGCAGGCGGAGATCTCCGCGGCGAAGCTGCAGCGCAAGATCGGCCGCACGATGAAGGTGCTGGTCGACGAGATAGACGCCGACGGTGCCTGGGCCCGTTCCAGCGCCGATGCGCCTGAGATCGACGGCGCCGTGCGCATCGACGACGGCCAGCAACTCAAGCCCGGCCAGTTCGTCGACGTGGTGATCGAGGAAGCCGACGCGCACGACCTGTACGGTCGTCTGGCCTGAGGTCACCGTGCGTTACCTCGCGCCACCACGCGAATCGATCGACGGCAGTGTTTTCACCGTGCCCCCGTTGGTCGACTGGAAAGAATACGCGTCCTTGCTCGAGGGCGTGGACTGGCCGTCGATCGACGATCTGAATGCGCTCCTTCCGGCGCATGCGGTTCCACGGTTCGCCGTGCAGGACCCCTCCCTGATCGGCGATGGTTTGCACTACGAGGAACGGGTTGCGATGCGTGGCGTGGTCGCCACGCGCGAATCGAACTGGCACGACCTGCTCAATGCTCTGGTCTGGTTGCGCCATGCGCCGATCAAACGTGCGGTCAATGCGCGGCAGGTGGCTGAGATTACCCGGATGGGTCGCAAGGAACGTTCGCGCCCGCAATGCGCGATCACCCATTTCGATGAAGGCGGCGTGGTTGTTGTCCTGCGCGATAGCTCGCTATTGCCGCTATGGGATGCACACGACTGGCACGGCCTGTTCTGGCACCGGCGCGATGCGTGGATCGATGGCAGGGCGACGGTGCATGTGTTCGGGCATGCCTTGCTGGAACATGCACTGACACCGGGAAAGCTGATGGCCGCCAAGGCGCTGGTTTTCGTCGGCTATTCGGATGTGGCCGCGCTTGCCTTGTGTGCCGAGGCGATTGTGGATGGACGGTTGCTCAATGACCCGCAGGATCTGCGGCCGCTGCCATTGAGCGGAATCCCCGGTTGGCATGCGCGCACGGGTGATGAGGCTTTTTATCTCGAGGCCGAGTGCTTCCGGCCTCTGCGTGAGGGGCGCCTCTATCCAGAGCCTCTTGCGCCGAGACGTTCAGGCCCCGTAGGCCACCGAGACGATGCAGAAACGCACACGCCCTGCCGGTAGTTCGGCATCGAACTCATCGTCGACTACCTTCTTCATGGCCGCTTTCGCCATCGGCGAATCCACGCTGATCCAGCCCAGCTTCGCATCGGTCTCGTCGGGCCCGACGATGCGATAACGGAGCGTTTCCCCGGTCTCGACGTTCTCCAGTTCGATCGATGCGCCGAAGAACACCGCGTTGCGGTTCGATGGCGCGGCCTCGACGACCCTCAGTACGGGAATGCGTTTGCTCAGGTAACGCGCACGCCGGTCGATTTCACCGAGTTGCTTCTTGCGATAGATGTATTCGGCATTCTCGCTGCGATCGCCTTCGGCGGCCGCCGCGGTCAAGGCCTTGACCACTTCGGGGCGCACGGTGTGCCACAAGTGATCCAGTTCGGCCTTCATTTTTTCGAAGCCGTCGCGGGTAATGACGGCCGTCGACGACGGCGATGGCGCGCGCCAGCGGCTCATGGCGAGACGGGCGCGGTGGCGAACGTCGCTTCGAGCGCGGCCATGTCGATCTGCAGGGGGTGTTCGGGCCATGCCCGCCGTACCCTGGCCAATAACACGATGGCTTCGGCGCGCTGGCCCAACTGATCCAGCATGCGTGCCGCCAGCAAACCATAGTGCGCGGCGCCGAAATCGCCGGGCCACGCGCGTGCATAACCCTGTGCCAGATGCAGGGCGAGCCGCGGCATACCGGCATGGGCCGCGGTATCGGCAAGCGGGCCCGCGTTGAGCGGATCGTCAGGCAGGAATTTCGGGTCGATTTCCATGCAGTCCTGCACTACGCCGAGCGCACGACGCGGTTCGCCGCCAGCGACCAGGCCGGCGATCCAGATTTGCCCATGCACGAGCAACTCCGGCGTGCGTCCCGCGCGTTTCAACCAGTCGCGGTATTGCGCATGGATTTTCACCGGTGCGGCGCCGTCGCGGATGCGCTCGGTGAGCAGGCCGATGGCGGTCGGCAAGTCGTCCGCCACCAGGTGCCGCGCATGCGCCAGTAACTCGTCGTCCTCGTCCATGCCGGCCTCGGCGACCATGGCTTCGGACTCCGGGGTATGGCCGACACGTTCGTGGTACTGGTGGATCAGTCCACCCATCAGATGGAAATTCAGTACCGTGGCGTAGTTGGCGATCATGTAGAACAAGGGCGCTGCCACCACGCGTGGCAGGATGTCCTGCAAGGCTGAGCGCGCGCCGAACTGCAGCAGCCAGATGCCGAGGCAGATCGCTGTCAGCACGAAATACGGCGCGCCGAAACGCCGCATCGCCTCGAACCAGGTGACCGGGTTGAGTGCCGCGTTGACGCTGCCATCGAAAGCCAGCGACATGGTGATGGCGGGCAGGGCGAGCGCGAGCAGCAGCGACAGGGCAAGGCCGGGCAGGCCGAGGAAGACCGGCAGCAGGATCGCCAGTGCGCCGCCGAGCACCTGGATCAGGATCAGGGCGAAGGCGACGCCCATGGACGTCTCCATCGCCATTTCCGGCGGGTCGGCGTAGCCGTCGGCGGTGCGCCGCAGGCATTCGAAGGCGTAGACGTACATGGCCGCCCATGCGAGCAAGGCGAGCAGCCAGCCGCCCACGGGCACGACCGCGCCGGCGCACTGGACCAGGGCGATGGCGAGGATGCTGGTCAACGCCGCACCGTGCAGCGGGTAGCCGAGACCATGGACGAGTCGCTGGCCGAACGAGATGTCGGCCGAGATCAGGCGCGGCTTCTTCATCGCTTGCCACCGAACAGGCTGCCGAGGATGCCGCGCACGATCTGCTGGCCGGCGCGGCTGCCGATCGTGCGGCTGGCCGATTTGGCCATCGCCTCGAGCATGCCCTGGCGGCGCCCGTTGCCAAGCAGGGCATCGCGCACCGCGCCGCCCCAGCCAGGATCCGCACCGGCGGCAGTCTTGCCGGCGCCCTTCGTGTCTTCGGGCACGGCCATCTTTTCCTGTGCGCGCTTCGCCAGCATTTCGTCGGCGGAATCGCGGTTGACCGTGGTCTCGTATTTCGCGCCGACCGGCGAACGCGACTTGACCGTCGCGCGTTCCTCTTCGGTGATCGCGCCGATCCGACAGGTCGGGGTACTGACCATGATCTGCTGGACCGGCGTCGGTACGCCACCCTCGCCCAGCGTGGAGGCCAATGCTTCGCCGACGCCGAGGCTGCCGATCGCCTTGGTGACGTCCAGATCCGGATTGGGCGCGAAGGTCTGTGCAGCGGCCTTCACCGCTTTCTGGTCGCGCGGGGTGAACGCCCGCAGTGCATGCTGCACGCGGTTGCCGAGCTGGCCGAGGATATCGCCGGGTACGTCGTCCGGATTCTGCGAGCAGAAATACACGCCGACGCCCTTCGAGCGAATCAGCCGAACGACCTGCTCGACGCGCTGGGTCAGCGCGGGAGGCGCATCGTCGAACAGCAGGTGTGCCTCGTCGAAGAAGAACACCATCTTCGGCTGGTCGAGGTCGCCGACCTCGGGCATCTGCTCGAATAGCTCGGACAGCAGCCAGAGCAGGAAGGTCGAGTACAGGCGCGGCTTGAGGATGAGCTTTTCCGCGGCCAGCACGTTGATCACGCCGTGGCCGCTCATGTCCTGGCGCATCAGGTCGGCCAGTTCCAGCGCGGGTTCGCCGAAGAATTGCTCGGCACCGTCCTGTTCGAGCTTGAGCACGCCACGCTGGATCGCGGCGACGCTCTGCGCGCTGATCAGCCCGTACTTCGTGGAAATGGTCTTGGCGTTTTCCGCGGCGAAGCCAAGCATCGAGCGCAGGTCGGCGAGGTCGAGCAGGAGCAGGCCTTCGTCGTCGGCGACCTTGAAGACGATCTCCAGCACGCCGGACTGGGTGTCGTTCAGTTCCATGATGCGGGCGAGCAGGGTCGGTCCCATCTCCGAGACCGTGGCGCGCACCGGGTGGCCGAGCTTGCCGTAGATATCCCAGAACACCACCGGGTTGGCGCCGGGGTGCCAGTCAGTGAGGCCAAGCTTGGCCAGCCGTGCCTTCAGCTTGTCGCCCGGTGCCGCGGCGGCTTGCGACAAGCCGGCGAGGTCGCCCTTCGCATCGGCGAGGAAGCAGGGCACGCCAAGTCGTGAAAAGCCCTCGGCAAGCACCATCAGCGATACGGATTTGCCGGTGCCGGTGGCGCCGGCGATCATCCCGTGCCGGTTGCCGTAGCGTGGATCGAGCGAGACGCTCGCTTTGTCGTTGCGGCCGATCAGGATCTCAGTCATGGCGGGCGTCCCTGGGTGGTCGCCCGATTGTACTCACGCACCGGCTTCGCTGAACGCGTTCCCTCCGCGCACGCCGGATCGGTTGAGTAGCGAAGGATGGACGGATAAGGTGGGCGCCATTGTCTTGCCCCGGTTTTCCCATGTCTTTTGCTTTATCGCCTCGCCTTGCCGTCATGCCGCTCGCTGCGGCACTAGCCACCCTGGTCGGCTGCGCCGGCGGTGCCACGCCCAAGGCGGCCACCGTTACACCCCAGGTCAATGCGCTGTACGCGCAACTCGATACGGCGAGCAAGGGCTATGAAACCGCGATCGACCAGGCGCGTCGCGGCGACACCGCCGCGTCGAAGAAAACCCTCGATACCTCGCTGGACCAGCTCAAGGACGCCGCGGCGCATTGTGGCCTGACCCCGGGCTGCGACCCGCAGCGTTTCTTTTCCGTCTTCGACCGCCTGCTGCGTCTGAAGGATGGCAGCTTCGTCGATGGCGAGGAAGGCGACGACATGGCCGAGGCGACCGGTGCGGACAGTACGGCTGCCGGCGATACGGGCAAATCACCCGTGATAGCCAGCCTGCCGCAGGCCGAGCGCAGCGTGACCATGCTGCGTGGTACCCAGCTGTCCGACATGGTGGCGATGAATGGGCCGGTGAAGGCCGCGCTGGAAATGTGGCTGACCCAGTGGCGTCCCAACCTGATGGATGCCTACGTCAACTACGAATACATGCGTTACCTGATGTGGCCGCAGTACCAGAAGGCGGATCTGCCCGAGGCTTTGCTGTTCGGCATCATCGCCAAGGAATCCGGCGGCAAGGTGCACGCGGTATCGCGTTCCGGTGCCTCCGGCCCGCTGCAGTTCATGTACGCGACGGGGCTGCGCTTCGGCCTGTCCAACGAGGACGGCTTCGACCAGCGCTTCGATCCGGCGCTGTCGGCACGGGCCAACGCGGCGTACCTCGATGAACAGCTGGCGGCATTCAACAACAATCTCGAACTGACCCTGGCGGCCTACAACGGCGGCGAGGGGCGTATGCGCCGCATGGCCCAGGCCAGCCCTGGCGTCAGCTTCTACGACCCGCAGATCTACAACCAGCTGTCGCCGGAAACACGCGAATATGTGCCGATGGTGCTCGCCGCCGCCTGGCTGTTCATGCATCCGGAAAGCTATCACCTGAAATTCCCGAAAGTGGACGGCCAGCCGGGAGCCATCGTGCTCAAACGGCCGGCGTCGTTGACCGAGCTCACCGTTTGCCTGGGCTCGGCCGGCGGCATGGACGATGGCTGGTTCCGCACCCTGCGCAATCTCAATCCGCGGGTCGATCCGCAACTTGCCCAGCCAACCGGCACGCGGCTTGAAGTGCCGAAATTCCTGGAAAAGGCCTATGCGGCCAGTTGCGCCGACGGTCCCTGGCCGATCCTGGCCAACGACCTGCACACCGCCGTCGTCCCGGTGGTGCCCGCGAGCCCGGTGTCCGCACCGGCGCCGGCACGCGCCAATGGAACCCGGACTTACAAGGTCAAGCGTGGCGACACCCTGGCCGGCATCGCCCGCAACATCAGCTGTGCCGACGTCGAGGACATCGCAAAGCTCAATGGGCTGAACAAGCACCACCTGTCGATTGGGCAGACACTCAAACTGCCGGTTTGCCGATAGGCTCTTCGCTGCACGAAAAAAAAGGGGGGCGCCCGGTTGGGCGCCCCCTTTTTTTAAAGGAATGATCAGGCCACGGCTTCGGACTGCTGCATCCACGAATCGATGGCGTCGCGCTTGCCTGCGCACATTTCCTTCATCAGGCGCAGCACGCGCAAGGTCTGCCGATGCAACTCCTGCATATTGGCGTGCGGCGAATCCTTGGTTTCGTGGTAGGCCACGGCCAGCCACAGGGCGATGCCGCGGATGGCGATCTGGGGGCTGCCCGAACGGGCGCGGCCGAGGCCGATCTCGTTGCCCGTTCCGAACGGCGAGTAGCGCTGGTCGGGCGGGGTGCCGTACAGATGAGGGAAATCGCTTTCGCCCGCCTGGTCCAGCTCGCGTCGGGTCAACAGGGCCAGCTCGGCATGAACCCTGTGCGGCAGGGCCTGCATGAGTCGTTCGATCTCGGAAAGCTGGCGACGTAGTCGCAGCCCACGGTTCATGGCGAAGAGACGGTTGACGATCTGCACGGTGTTCCCCCGAGATGACAAGACTCGCGTGCGTCCCCCTTCGACGCAGGCGATAGGGGGAATATACCGGCCCTCCATGACGAATGTAACCCAGTACGTCACAAACTGACGCACTACGTCAGAAGTCGTAGCCGGCTGCCAGATGCCCTTGCCGCGCCTCCGGAGGTGGGTTTGAAGCGTTTCAGGGGGTGCCGGCGGGGGCCCGAAGGGAACCGATCCTCTCGCCGACACGGACCGCCTGCTGCGAGGTCAGCGGAACCAGAACGGTGCCTTCCGGCAGCAGCAGGATGACCGTCGAACCCATATTGAACCGTGCCATCTCGGCGAACCGTTCCAGGGTGATACCCCGGCCCCGGCAGTCCTTGCGCTGGATCGACGACGCATAGGGCGGGATGGCCATCCCGTCCCAGACGGTGGCCACACTGGAAACCAGGATGGCGCCGACCATCACCGCGACGAAGGGGCCGTGCGGACCCTTGAAGTGACAGACCAGGCGTTCGTTGCGGGCGAACAGGCGCGGAATGCCCTCGACCGCGAAGGGGGCGACGCTGAAAATGCGGCCCGGGACGTGGACTGTCTCGACCAGTTCGCCGGTCAGCGGCATATGCACGCGGTGGTAATCGCGGGGCGACAGGTAGACGGTGACGAACTTGCCGTTGCGGTAGGGCGCGGCAGCCGCCTCATCGCCAAGCAGTTCGGCGGCCGTGAAAGACTGGCCCTTCGCCTGGAAGATCCGGCCGTCCTCGATCGGGCCGGACTGGCTGATCCGGCCGTCCGCCGGACAGAGCAGGGCAGCGGGGTCCGGGTCGGCCTGGCGCGCGTCCGCCCGCAGCTTGCGGGTGAAGAAGGCATTGAAGTGCTGGTAGGTGAACGGGTCGGGCTGGGCGGCCTCGGCCATATTCACCTGATAGGTGGCCACGATCTTGCCGATGAGGAAGTCTTTCCAGGGCCGCCAGGTCCAGCGGGTAGCCCAGTAGACGACGCGCGAAAGCGCGCGATGCGGAAGGATGTATTGCAGCAGGATCTTGAGGTTCATCACATAAGTATACGGTGCTGTCATATTTTCAGTCCCGATCCACGGATTGCATTCCCCATGGATCACGGGGTATACAAGCGCTGCGTGAGAATGCCGTTTGAAAGTTGCATGCGGAATCCTGGGGAAGGGATTGCATGGTGCAACCGGCAATGGACTCGGTGCGGCGGATAGGGGGCCGGCCAGTAGCGCTCGGGATTTATGTCGGAAGGCAGGGATGTCTGCCCTGATCGTTGAATCGGTCGCGCATGAGCGTGGCCCGAGCCAATGGGGTAGACATGAACACGATTTACCGGCTGGTATGGAACCGTAGTCTCGGAATCTGCGTCGTAACGTCGGAACTCGCCCACCGCACCCATTCAGGACGAACCCGGCTATTTCCTCGCCTTCTGTGCGCCCTTGTTCTCGCCGGGTCCAGCCTGGCCGCATATGCGCAAACGGTGACCCTCGGGGCCTATAACCCCCAGGCCAACGATGCCCTCTTCGGTGCGACGATCGTCAATGGCGGCGCCACCGTGAACCTGGTCGGTCCCCAACTGTTCGCCGCTGGGGACGATGGGACCCGACAAACCTCGATTGGCGCATTGCAGGCGCTTGGCCGGATCGTCTCCGGTCTGGAATGGATCGGTGCGCCGCGACTCAGTCCCGGCTCGCAGAATTTCGGCGTGACCATTCCCGACCCGATCACCGGCGGCAAGCGGGTCACCTCGACCTTCGCCACGGCGAACCTGGTCGACCTGGCGCCAACCGCACTCACGACGACCGTGCCGGACGTGGTCAATGTCAATGACGCGCAATACATCAACATGCGCGTCGGCACGGTCAACAGCGGCACGATGAACGTGAATATCGGCACCGTCGGCGCCCTGTCGACCGCGAGCACGAATGGCTGGACCATCGCCGCCAAGCAGAGCACGTTGTTCCTGGCCGACGGCACGACCGCCGCGACCAGCGCGGTCAACTGGCAGTCGAACAACCGGATCACCTTTACCGGCACCGCGGCCGCGCCCACCGTCCCGCAGAGCTTCAATACGACCTTCGTCTCGACCTATGGCGGTACCTTCAGCGTTACCACGCTCGATGGCGTGACGACCTCGCATACGGTGAACAATGCCGCCGACCTGCGTACATACAACGATTTCCTGATAGCACAGCTGCAGTCCGGCAATCTCGATCCGACCCAGTACACCACGCAGTTCAACAAGGCCTACACCTCGGCGACGAAACAGACCGTCTATACGATCACGGCGAACGATCCCAACGACGAAGTGGCCCAACCCATCGGCGACCGTATCGTCATCCGCGCATCGGGCGCCAATGCGACCGGGACGATCGCTGCCGGCGCCAAGCTCGAGGTAGTCAATTCCAACAATGGCGCCGTGCGCGCCGAAGGCGGCGGCACGGTCACCAACAACGGCACGCTGGCTACCACGCACAGCGTCGGCGACGGCATCGCCATGCTGCTGACCGGCAACAGCCACGGCAGCAACCCAGGCGTTATCAACGGCAATTTCTTCCTCGCCGCCAATGGCACGACCACGGACAGCCCGTTCGGTTCGAACGTGGTCGAGGTGCTCGCGGGCAGCACGTTCGACAATCCAGGCATCATCAATTTCGCCACGGGCTCGACCAATGGCGCCGGTCATTCGTCGGGCATCCATCTGAGTACGGGTGCCACGGGCACGAATAGCGGCATCGTCAATGTCGGCGTCACCGGCTCGAAGTCGAACGGCTCGATGGACGGCGTGATCCTGGACGACCCGACCGCGGTGTTCACCAATACGTCAACCGGCACGATCTATATCGGACGTGGCCCGCAGACGGTCGCAGGCACCCCCGGCGCCGACATCGCGATCAATCAGCAGGCGCTCACCACCGGCATCAATGTCACCGGCAACGGTACGGCGACCAATGCCGGCACGGTCACGATCGGTAGCAAATCGCAGAACTCGGCGGCGATCCTGGTCAGTGGCGGGGCCAACGCGCATGTGCTGAACAGTGGCACGATCAACGTCAACGGTGCGGCGGCTACCGTGCCACGCGAGAACATCGGCATTTCGGTGCTGAACTCCGGCTCCGGCGGCGGCATCAGCAATACCGGCACGATCAACCTTAATGGCGTCAACGGTACCGGCATCAAGATCATCAGCACCGGGTCGACGACGCCCTCGACCGCATCCTCGACCGGAACCATCAACGTCGCCGGCGGAGCCGATCCGGCCAGCGGCACGCGCAACTTCGGCGTATGGGTCGAAGGGCAGGGCACCGGCACGTCCACGGCCGATGTCGGTGGACCGGTCAACCTGCTCGGCGATGGCGCGATCGGCATCCACGCACGCGGCAATGCGACGGTCAACGTCGCCGCCACCGCGATCCCGACCTTCGCCAGCGGCAGCAAGCAGATCGCCTTCTTCGCCTACGGCACCAATGCGAAGATCAACGTCGCCAGCAGCACGCTGAACGTCACCACGGACGGCTCCGACCTGTTCCGTCTGGAAAACGGTGCGGATTTCGATGGCACCGGCCTCACCCTGACCGCTTCCGGGACGAACTCGGTAGCGGTGCTCGGGACCGGTGCCTCATCGACCCTGGTCGACACGAAAGACGCCAACATCAATGTGACGGGGGCGGGCGCGACTGGCGTCGTCGTCGAAGGTGGCGCGACCGGTACCATCGATGCGGCGACGACCGTGCAACTGACCGGCGTGGGCGCCGTGGCCGCTATCGTCGACGGGCAGAAGCATAGCCTCACGGGCGCGGCGACCGGTACGCCCGTGGCCGCAACGACCTTGGCCAGCGCGGCGACCCTGACCTCGGCGACCGCCGGGCTGACTGGTTACGTTGCCCGTAACGGCGCCTTGCTCACCAATACCGGCGACATCACCTTCACCGGCGCGCATGCGACCGGCATCAACGTGCAATCAGGTGCTACGGCGAACAATAGCGGCGATATTTCGGTGACCGATGGCGGCACTGGCATCCTTGTCGACAGTGCCGGCGCCACCGCGGCGACGACGGCCAATACCACGGGCAGCGTCTCGGTCAACGGCGGTGCCGTCGCCGATCGCACCCGTGGCGTGGTCGCGTCGGGCACTCGCTCCACGGTGAATCTCCAGGACGGATCGCAGGTGCTGCTCAATGGCGCCGGGGCGATTGGCGCCGAGGCAATCAACGCCGGCACCGTCAATGTCTCCAATAGCGCCACGCCCGTGTTCGGCAATACCGACCAGATCGCCTTCCATGCGCTGGGCGCCGGCGCAAAGATCGTCAGCGCCGCCGCGGCCCTCGACGCCAGTACGACGAACTCGACGATTTATCGTATCGATGACGGCGCGACCCTGGCCTTGTCCGGTGCGCCGGTGCTTTCCGCTTCCGGGGCCGGTTCGCGCGCGATCGTCGGTTCCGGTGCCGGCACCGCCGTCGCCAGTGGCGCGGCGAACATAGTCGTGACCGGCGGGAACGCCGCCGCGATGGAAATTCGCGGCGGAGCGACCGGCAGCTTCGATGCCGCGTCAACGGTAAACCTCTCCGGCGCGAACACGTTCGGTGGGGTGGCCGATGGGCAGAAGCTCGACCTTGCCGGCAATCCCGTCGGCGCACCGGTCGCCACCACGTTGACCAACAATGCGACGATCGCTGGCGCGGGTGTCGGCAACACCGGCCTGATCGCGCGGAACCTCGGTACCGTGGTCAATAATGGCCGCGTCGATCTGAGCGGTGCGGGGGCGACCGGCGTGCTGGTCCAGGCCGGTGGTTCGCTGGCCAACAACGGCACGGTGCATGTCGCCAACGGCACTGGCGTGCGTGTGGAAGGCGCCGGCGCGCAGACCCTGAGCCCCGGCGGTGTGATCAACGTCGACAACGGCGTCGCTGGTATCCACCTGCTCAACGGCGCGCAACTGACCTTGGCCGGCGCGAATACGGCGATCACCGCCGGCGGAACGGCGCACGGCATCCTGGTCGACACGGGCGCCACGGCGCTCAGCGCCACCGGCGCGACGATCAATGTCACCGGCACCGGCAACGGCATCGAGAATGCGGCAGAACTGGGCGGCATTGTGCTGAACGGGGTCACCATCAATGTCGCCGACGGCGCCGGCATCCGCACCGCCACCGCGATCGATCCCTCCTCGACGGTGATCTTCAATGTTTCCGGCAGTGGTGTCGGCTTTGCCTATCGCAACGCGGATGGTTCGCCGGGCAGTGAAGAACTTTCCTATGGTCCGGGCTACGTCGCCAACGTCAACGGCAGTGGCGGCATCGGTATCCAGGCGTTGACGACCGGTACGGTCGACTCGCAGGCGACGGTCAATGTGAACAGCGCCAGCGGCGGCGTTGGCCTGCTGGTCGGCACCGCGTCCAGTTCGACCAATAGCGGCACGCTGACGTCGCAAAGTACCGTGGCCCCGGTGGTCGACCTGTCCAACGGCAGCGGTACCCGTTTCACCAATACCGGTACGATCACCGCGAGCAGCCCGGCCGCAGCCGCGGTGCGCGGCAGCGCCGGCAACGACGTCGTCGCCCTGTCCGGCGGTGCCGTGCGCGGCGACATCGCCACCGGCGGCGGCAGCGACCAGTTCAGCTGGACTGCCGGCTCGCTGGAAGGTGGCCTGACCATGGGCAACGGCGCGAACAACATCGCGACCTTGCAGGCAGTCGACCTGTCGGCCACCTACCATCTGCTGGCCGGCACCGGTGGCGGTAACACGCTGAACCTCGACGGTATCCAGGCGCGTGGTGGCTCCTTCGCCGCCGACGACCTGGGCAAGGGGACCAACCTCGGCACCGGCTGGAACACGATCAACTTCGCCAACGGCACGGCGTTCACCCTGACCGACAACGTCAAGCTGGCCAACAGCGACGTGACTATCGACGCAAGCTCGACCCTGTTCGCCGGTGACAACGTGCATCCGACGATCTCCGGTGCCTCCGCGGGCTCGGCGAATGTGAGCAATGCCGGCCTGATCGACCTGACCAATGGCACCGGTTCGCCGGGCAATACGCTGGCCATCGACGGCAACTACATCTCGCAGGCCGGCCAGATCGCGTTGATCACGACGTTGAACGAGGGCGGTCAGTTGGCCAATCAGTTCACCGATCGCCTGCTCGTCCAGGGCAACGTCAATGACGCCGGCGGCGCGACTGTGCTGAACATCACCCCTGGCGTGGCGAGCACCGGGGCACTGAGCGATTTCAACCACAACAGCGCGGTGGATGCCAACGAAGGCATTTCCGTGGTGCAGGTCGCCGGCACCTCGAGCTCGGCGGCATTCCGCCTCAACGGCGGCTACCTTGCCGCCGGTCCCTT
>DASYLE010000093.1:0-3392 GCA_036009745.1 Luteibacter sp.
GCTGTGAGGCCACACGGCCATCACAATCCCAGCGGCGATGAGCCATCTTTTCGGCAGCCATTGGCGTCCAGCTTGCATAAGCAGCACTACGGTTAGTGCCCCTAGCGCTGCTTGTGAAAGCAGCAGGGCGGCATACCAGGCATCCCATTGGCTGAAGACCTTCATCCATGCGGCCATGAGCAGCGGATAGCCTGGGTCGCGGTAATTATCCGGCGTGGCTATGGCGCTTTGCGGCGAGGCCATGGAGAAGACGCCTCGATGAACCATATTCCACGCATACCGGTAGTAGTCCACTGCGTCGCCACGCGCATTGGGAGCATCCGCTGGCTGGTAGACGAGCGCGTGCGTTACATAGAACCAGCGCAAGGTGAGGCTGGCAATTCCGACAAGTAATAGAATCAGGAGCCAAGACGACCTTTCTCGTCTGGTGCTCATAGGATCTGTCACGCTGGTAGTCGCGACAACAATCGTTCTTGTTTCCGGGATATTTGCCGTGCTCTTGAAGCCAATCATACTGCTCCCTCCCTTGCGCCCGAACGAACGTTACGGCATTACCGAACGGTAAACGTCCAGAGTATAGCGACCATTTGCAGGTCGCCAGTTGCAAGACTGATCAACGAACCCTTGCGTAGCGAGCTTTGGCCTCTTACCGTCAACGGTTTGAAGCACCCACAGGGAGAACCCTCATGAAGCCCTTGTTCGCCGCACTGGCCTTAGCGCTGGCGGTTGGCCCCGTCTGGGCCGCGGATGCCGATAAGGCTGCGCCGCACCCGTTTACGATCCGCGACCTGGTCATGATGGACCGGGTGGGGGAGCCGCAGTTGTCGCCCGATGGGCGGTATGCGCTCTATACCGTGCGGGCTACGGATTACGCCGCCAATAAGGGTGTGACCTCGATCTATGCGCTGGATCTGGATAAGGGCGGCAAGCCGGTCGAGCTGGTTGGCAAAGGTTCCTCGCCGCGCTGGTCGCCGGACGGGTCGGCTGTTTATTACGTGGCGCCGAAGGATGGGGTGGCCCAGCTTTGGCGCACCAGCCTGGGTGCGGGGAAGGCTGGGCATGAGCTCTCCCCGGCGGGAGCCGCGGTGCAGGTCACCAGTGCGCCGCTGGATGTGGATGCGTACAAGCTGTCGCCCGACGGCAAACGGGTATTGCTGAGCTTCGCGGTGTTTACCGATTGCCCGGACCTGGCTTGCACCAAGGAACGCCTGGACGGGCGGGACAAAGACAAGTCGACCGGTACGGTTTATGACAAGCTCTTTGTCCGGCATTGGGATACCTGGGCCGATGGCCGTCGTGCGCAGCTGTTCGTCGCCAACCTTGACGGTGGGGCGGTGACTGAGCCGACCTTGCTTAGCCGGGGTATTGATGGCGATGTGCCGAGCAAGCCGTATGGGGACGACACCGAGTTCGGGTTCTCGCCGGATAGCGCCACGGTCTATTTCGATGCGCGTATCGCCGGCAAGACCGAGCCCTGGTCGACTAACTTTGACGTCTATAGCGTGCCGTCCGACGGCTCGGCCGCGCCGAAGAACCTGACGGCCGATAATCTGGCCTGGGATGCGTATCCGGCTGCATCGCCGGATGGCAAGACGCTTTACTACCTGGCGATGAAGGAGCCGGCCTCGGAGGCCGATCGCTTCCGCATCATGGCCCTGGACCTTGATTCTGGTACGGCACGCGAAGTGGCGCCCGATTGGGACCGTTCGCCGGGTGGCTTGCAGGTATCGGCCGATGGCAAGTCGCTTTATGTAACCACCGACGACAATGGCCAGCATCCGCTGTTCGCGGTCGATGTCGCCAGCGGCAAGGTCGCTACCTTGGTTACCGACGGCACGGTCAGTGCCTTCGACGCCGGCAAGGCGCGGATTCTGCTGGCGCGCGATGACCTGAAGCGTCCTGCCGATCTCTACACGGCAGATCTCAAGGGCAAGAGCCTGAAGCAGGTCACGCACTACAACACCAACCGCATCAAGAGTGCGCAGACGGGCGACTTCGAGTTCTTTACCTTCAAGGGTTGGAACAACGAGACCGTGCAGGGATATGTGGTCAAACCGGTGGGCTATAAGCGTGGCAAGAAGTATCCGGTGGCCTTCATCATCCATGGCGGCCCGCAGGGCTCAATGGCCAATGGTTGGAGTTATCGCTGGAATGCGCAGACCTACGCGGGGCAGGGCTTCGCTGTGGTCACCGTGAACTTCCATGGTTCGACGGGCTACGGCCAGGCGTTCACGGAATCCATCTCGGGTGACTGGGGTGGTAAGCCGCTCGAGGACCTTAAGGCGGGTTGGTCGGCCGCGCTGGGTAAGTACAGCTTCCTTGATGGCGATCGCGCCTGCGCACTCGGTGCCAGCTACGGTGGCTACATGGTCTATTGGATGGCCGGCGTATGGAACGGGCCGTGGAAGTGCCTGGTCGATCACGATGGTGTGTTCGATGCACGTGCGATGTACTACGACACCGAAGAGCTCTGGTTTGAAGAAAAAGAGAACGGAGGTACGCAGTACGAGCATCCGGAGAACTACGAGAAGTTCAATCCGATCAACCACGTCAAGGATTGGCGCGTGCCGATGCTGGTCGTGCACTCGGGTAAGGACTTCCGTATTCCCGAGACGCAGGGGCTTGGTGCGTTCACTGCGCTGCAGCGGCGCGGTATTCCGAGCAAGCTATTGCACTTCCCGGATGAGAATCACTGGGTGTTGAAGCCACAGAACAGTGTGCAGTGGCATGAGACGGTGAATGCTTGGTTGAAGGAGTGGATCGGGCCTGAGGCCGGTAAGTAAAGAGAAAGGGCGGCCTTCGGGCCGCTTCTTTTTAGCAGTCAAAAACTCGATCCCAGATGACATATTTGTCACCGCATATCGTAATAAGTTGCGAAATGCGCGATAAGCCATATTTTCAAGCGTCCTAGTGCTACTGCAATGCTGGCGCGTTAAACAGCGTAGGAAATCCCCTACAAAATATTGAGCATCACGCCTACGGACTTCGGCCGCGACAAGAGTATTGTGCGTCTCCTGTGGAGTAGTCCGTGAGAACCACTGGTGTCGCCAGTGCGGTCCTTGGCCGCCATTGATGGTTGCGATGAATGTTGATGGGGATGATGTCGACAGGGTGCAACGATCGGCTACAAGATTCTTTCGAAGATAGCCGCACGTGTGTGCTCCGCCGCGCCAAGCCTCTTGGCATCGACAGATGGTGTAACTAAAGAACCATATCACCGGGTATCTCTCGACTGTTCTACCAGGGGAACAAAATGAACTTAATCGGTGCAGAGCGCCCGTCGGGTCTTCTCCGGCATGTGTCTTGGATCTTGATCCTGTTCTACCTGCTTTGGTCTGCAGTGGCAGTGGCGGGTCACGCCCCGATCATTTTTTACAACGTGCCCAACTGGT
>DASYLE010000094.1:0-3178 GCA_036009745.1 Luteibacter sp.
AAGACCCATGACTCCCGCCAGGGTGACGATGAGGGCAACCACGCTGATCTCCGCCAGTAATCACACGGACGCCTTTGAGCGCGCCAATGTACGCTCACGCAAATCCGTGTACGTCTCGTAATAGGCTTCTATGCCCTGCACCGTCTCGTTGCCGAATTCCAGTTCGATCGTGACTTTTATGCCATCAAGCCCGCGACCTGGTCCGAGTGGGCAGCGTCGGCGTCACCCACCTATTGCATGCCGCACGGACACACTCCATTTGCCAGACAAAGCGACGCGGAATACAGCGTAAGGAACCCCAACACAAGGTATTTAGCACAAGCGAACGGGGATAGTCAGCGTGAGGCGCGATAGCGTCCTAATGTCTGTCAGGCGTGGAGCTTCAAAGATCGCGCTGGCCTTAAGGCCGGCCCGGAACCGTGCCGCTCAAAGACCGCGATCGGGGGAGTCACGGCTCCAAAGGACTCGCGCACAGGGTGCGCTCCCACAAGGCTGGTCGCGACCTTGTGGGAGCGCACCCTGTGCGCGAGTCCTTTGAGGCCATGCTTGAAAGAGTGCGGGTTTTATCACCGTAGCCACGATCTGCCGGCTATCGCCGAGCCACTCATCCCAACTGTTGTACACGAAGCAGGTTCCCCGCCGGATCACGAACAGCGCAATCGCGAACGCCGTACGGCTGATCCGTCGGCTCCTGCACAACCTCTGCGCCACTGGCCTGCAGCCGCTCGAAGCTGCCGGCAAGATCCCTTGTGGCCAGGAGGATCGTGCCGTAGCTGCCCTTGGCCATCATCTCGGTGATGACGCGGCGTTCGTCATCGGTGATGCCGGGCGTGGCGGCCGGTGGATACAGGACGATGGACGTGTCGGGCTGGTCGGTGGGGCCGACGGTGATCCAGCGCATGCCCTGGTATCCAACGTCATTGCGGACCTCGAAGCCCAGGGTATCGCGGTAGAAAGCCAGGGAGGCTTCCGGGTCGTTGTGCGGGAGGAAGCTGGCGTGAATGGTGATATTCATGGCGTTCGTTCCGGTCGGTGATGTACGAGCGGTCAGTCTAGTTGCGGCTCGGTACCCTTCGCTTCTCGATTCCTGATCGGCCGGGTGACCTGTCGGGCCACGCACGATGGCATTCCTTCTGTCGCCCGTGCTTCCTGGCGCCGGTACGTGCTGGGTGGTATGCCGACCAGTTCGGTGAAACGCGTACTGAAGGTCCCCAGCGACGAACAGCCCACTTCAAAACAGACCTCGGTGACGCTGAGCTCGCCAACACGCAGCAACGCCATCGCGCGCTCGATGCGCCGCGTCATCAGATAGGCATACGGCGACTCGCCATAGGCAAGCTTGAACTGTCGACTGAGATGGCCGGCCGACATGTCCACGCCACGCGCAAGCGCCTCGACATCCAGCGGCTGCGCGAATTCCCGGTCGATCCGGTCGCGCACACGGCGCAGCCGCACGAGGTCGTGCAGGTGCGGATCCGTGGCTGGCTTACCTGTCATTCGCAAGATCCTGCCATGTCGTGGCTGCACGCTCAAGCGCCACCATGGGCAAAAGACACTGCGCCCCGAAATACGCGCACATCAAGCACGCGTGAAGATTCGCCAGCAAGCGTGAAGGTGCCCCTCAAAAGCGCCATCGCACACTGACCGGACCGATCTCTGGACAGCCATCGGTGGCATCATTGACAGCGGGGTTCCGACGAAGGACCAATCCATGGGCAGGAAACCGATCATCGCGAAAGTCATCGTCACCGCTGCGGTGGGCATATGCGTCTATGGCCTCATCCGCCGCGTCGCGGGCCATTCGCTCGCGCAGGTTTTCTTTAACCTTTCCGCGATCCTCGGCGGTATCGGGCTCTATCGTAATCCGAGCTACCTGGGCGCAACCGTCGACACCCTCCCTGGGGTCGTTCAACGGTCCTATGATCGCCTAGGCCATTTTTTCTTCCGAGGCTCTACAGTCATGGGCCTGGCCGGCATCGTGGCTTTCATCACTTCGCAGTAGCTGGCAAATCACCCGAGTGCATCAGCGCACCAATGCGCTGCCGGGCGAGCTGGTTATGCGGATCAAGTTGCAGCGCGCGACGATAGTGTTCAATGGCATCAGTACGCACACCGTTCATATCGTCGATCGCACCAAGCTGCGCCCAGGCATCCCCACTCTGCGGGTACACATGGGTCCATAAACGTGCCAATGCGCCCGCCGCGTCGAGCCTGCCAGCATCCAGCAGCGACGAAACCCACGAAGAAAAAACATCCGTTTCAGGCCGGAAGCCCGGATGCGCCTGCTGATACGCCGCATATGTGGCCAGAGGATCGGCGTAACCGTTGTGCTCCATGGCAGATGCCAGGTCATCGACCGATGCGGCGCCATAGCGGGGATAGCGATGCTGGATGCTCAGTATTTCCGGCGGCACCTGGTTCGCGGCCGGCGTGGCCTCCATGAATGCCCTGGCGGTTGGATCGCCCTTCAGAACGCTGTCGAGGAAGGCGAGCGTGTAACGAGCGACCCAGGCATAGCTGTCATTGCGTTGCGCGGCGCTGGTATCGGCGTGAACGGCCATGCTTCCCAGCCTCAGGCTGTCGTCGGACAGATCGTCATGGAACAGTTTCTTGAGCCCGATTTCGGTGACATCGGCATGATCGATACGGGCGATAAAGCTGTGTGGCCATGCATCCTTCGCGGGCTCGATCGGATCCTCGCGATCCGCGAAGAACAGAAGCGGGGCCGTCAGGCGCCCCGGTGTGATATCCGGCGCGGCACTCAATAGCTTGGGGAAATATCGCACCGAGCCATCCAGATCGACCAGAGCCAGGATCCGGCTATCGGCAATGGCCGCGAACATGCTCGCCATGCCGCCCCAGCTATATGCCACCACACCAACCCGCGTGGTATCGGCTTGCGGCAAGGACTGCGCATAGCCAATCAGGAAACTGATGTCGGCGGCCTGCGCACGGGTGTTTTCCAGGTCGTGGGGAATCCGTCCATCCGTCATGTAGCTGCCGTGCGCACCGCGCGACGGGCTGGCGATCACGATATAGCCGTGACTTGCAAGGTACTCACAAAGGCTGTCGTTCTCGAAGGCGGACGAACTGTCGCTCGCCGCATAGATCACCACGGGAAATCGGCCCGCTGCCGGGCTGGCGTCGCGCGTGGCGCCTACGGGCTCGTTACGGATAC
>DASYLE010000095.1:0-27628 GCA_036009745.1 Luteibacter sp.
AGCGCCAATGTCATGGACTCCTCTTACCCGCACGATATCGTGCAGCGTTACGTCGACTCGTTCCGCAAGCACGGGCTGAAGCCCTGCCTCTATTTTTCGATCCTGGACTTGCGTCAGGATATCCGCGCGCACCAGGTGACGCCGGAGAAGATCGCCCTGATCAAGGCGCAGATCACCGAACTGCTGACCCGCTACGGCCCGATTCCCGCGCTCATCCTGGACGGCTGGAACGCGGCATGGTCGCGTATCGGCTACGACCAGCTGCCTTATCGCGAGATCTACGATCTGGTGAAGAAGCTGCAGCCGGACTGCCTGCTGACCGACCATAACGCCGGCAGCTATCCGGGCACCGCGCTCTACTACACCGATATCAAGCAATACGAGCAGCATGCAGGACAGAAAATCCCGCCAGACAGCCCGATACCCTCGCAGTCGGGTACCACGCTGCAGAGCGACTGGTTCTGGAAGACCGACTACCCAACCCAGGCACTGCGCCCCGCGAAGCAGATCGTCGATGAGTGGCTCGTGCCTTTCAATGCGAACCACTGCAACCTGATCCTCAACGTTGCGCCGAACCGCGACGGCCGTTTCGACGATAACGCGGTCGAGCGCCTGGCCGAGATCGGCAAGCTGTGGAAAAACGATGGGCCGGCACCCGCCATCGAACCGACGATCCTCATCACCACGCCCGACCTGGCCAGGAACCGCCCTTCGTTCGCCAGCAGCAGCGCAGATACGCAGGGTTCGGACCTGGCTTTCGACGATAGCTTCAAGACCTGGTGGCAGGCCGACAAGGACCAGGCATCGGCATGGCTGGAAGTGCGCTTCGAACGGCCGACGGCATTCAATACCGTGTCCATCGTCGAACCGCGCGGCGCGGAGGATTACGACACGGCGAGTCGCATCGCCGCTTACAAGGTTCAAGTCGAGGTCGACGGCGGCTGGCGCGATCTGGTCACCGGAACCACGCCTCGCCAGACGCAGTTGCATGCCTTCGGACGCGTTGCCGCCAGACGCGTTCGGCTGCTGCTGACATCAACGGGCGACTCGCCAGGCATCACCGAGTTCGGCATCTACGACGAACCATCGGTGCCATAAGCAAAGAACGGAATCTTGAATGCCCGGCCCCAAAGGACTCGCGCACAGGGTGCGCTCCCACAAGGCCTCGACACCCCCTGTGGGAGCCTTTGATGTCCCGGCCTGGGACACCTGTCACATAGCCTGCCATCCGCCTGTCACATACGGTGCCTACGGTGAACCGATGACACGCGAATCCGGTTTCCTACGCCGCCGCGCGGCGCATCTCGTCGGCACGGGCGGTCCGCCATGACGTTCTCCCGTCGCCGCTTCCTTCATGGTGCGAGCGGCCTGCTCGGCGTCTACGCCCTGGGCGACGCCTTGCGCGTTGCCGCCGCGGGCACGAAGCCCATGACCATGCCGATGCACCAACGCATGGCCATGCCCGGGCTCGCGGCGCCGAACGTACCGCTGGTCAATCCGACGACGCTGGCCCGCTTCGTCGATGCGCTGCCGGTGCCGGCCATCGCGCGTCCGACGAAACGGCAAAGCCATCCGGCTTACCCGGGGAAATCGCTACCGTATTACCGCATGGAAATGCGTGCATTCAGCGCGAAACTGCATCGCGACCTGCCAGCGACGCCGATGTGGGGTTATGACGGGCAGTCGCCCGGGCCGACTTTCGAGACGATGCGCGGCGAACCCCTGCTGGTCGAATGGGTCAATGCCCTGCCGACAGCGCACTTCCTGCCGATCGATCACAACATCCATGGGGCGGAAATCGACAAACCCGCCGTGCGCACGGTGACGCATGTGCATGGCGCGCGCGCGTCTTCGGAAAACGATGGCTGGCCCGAGGACTGGTATGTGCCGGGCCATTCGCTGGTTTATCACTATCCGAACGGGCAGGACGCGACGACGCTGTGGTACCACGACCATGCGATGGGCATCACCCGGCTGAACATGTACGCCGGCCTGTTCGGTGCATTCAACATCCGCGACGCGGAAGAACACGCGCTGGGCCTGCCATCCGGCGAATACGACCTGCCGCTGGTCCTTTGCGACCGCCTGATCGGCAAGGACGGCCAATTGTATTACCCGGTGTCCGAAGATCCGTCGGCGCCGTGGGTGTCGGAATGCCGCGGCAACGCCATCCTTTGCAACGGCAAACTCTTTCCCTTCTTCGACGTCGAGCCGCGACGCTATCGCTTGCGCCTGATCAACGTCGCCAACACCAGTTTTTTCAACCTGTCGTTATCGCATGGCCGTCCGTTCCACCAGATCGGCAGCGACCAGGGGTTGCTGGCCGCGCCCGCGGAACGTTTGCGGGTCGAACTCTACCCCGCCGAGCGGGCGGAAGTCATCGTCGACTTCACCGGGCTTGCCGGCCAGTCCGTGCAACTGCGCCAGGAGTCGGACGCGATCCTTGAGTTCCGCGTGCGCGACCTCGGCCGACACGACACCTCGGTGCTGCCGGCGAGCTTGCGCGCGGTACCCCGCATCGACCCGGCCAGCGTGACGCGCGATCGCGTGCTGGCACTCGGCGAACAGGACGATGCCGGCGGCAATCCGATGGTGATGTTGCTTGGCGGCAAGTCGTGGTCGGACCCGATCACCGAGAAGCCACGGCAGAACAGCACGGAGACGTGGAGCTTCGTCAACGTTACCGGCGATGCGCATCCAATCCACCTGCACCTGGTGCGTTTCCAGATCGTCGATCGCCGTCCCTTCGATCTTTATGCCTGGAATGCGCACAAGACCGTGAAGTACACCGGTCCCGCGCAACCGCCACCGGCGCACGAGGCGGGCTGGAAAGACACGGTGCGCGCCGATCCGGGGATGGTCACGCGCATCGCCATGCGTTTCGAAGGCGAGCCCGGGCGCTATGTATGGCATTGCCATTACCTCGAGCACGAGGACAACGAAATGATGCGGCCGTATCAGTTGCTGCCATCGTAAGAAATTACCTGTGTGATGCGTCTCACAAGACAGGGCCTTGTAAGTGTCCTGTCATCTCGCCTTGACTCTTTGTCGCGTGGGTGTCGCCGGAACGTCATCCGCGCGGCGCCAACTGTATACAGCCGGCCGAGGGGTGCAGAGCCAAGCGACCGGTGAACCAGGGGGTAATACGTGAGGCAACCCCACGTGGGTTGCAGGGGTACAAACCATGTCCGATCTGTTCGGCCGTATGCGGCTGAAGCCGCTACTCATCGGTGTGCTCGCCGCTGGCCTTGCCAGCGTCGTCAGCGCCCAGACCACCACTCCACCCGACAGGGACGCCGCTTTCCGCAAGGACATTCCGGCAGCTGGCGTCCAGAACCGCACCGGCTTGCCCGGCGGTATCGTTACCTTGCATCGCCCGGGACATGGCGAGGATCGCAGCGATCAGACCCGCACCCCGATCAAGCACGTCATCCTGCTGATCGGCGAAAACCGCACCTTCGACCACGTCTACGCCACCTATAAGCCGCCGCGCGGACAGACCGTACGCAACCTGCTGTCCGAAGGCATCGTCAATGCCGATGGCACGCCGGGCCCGAACGTCGCTGCCGCACGCCAGTTCACCGCGGCCGACACCGGCGCTTTCGCCGTCGCACCGAAGCGCACGGGTGCCTATGACGTGTTGCCGTCGATGAATACCGGCGGCGCACCGACCCAGGCCCCGTTCTCATCGGCGGCACAGGCCCAGTCGATCGAGCCGGCCCTCCCGCAGGATGCCTACGAGGAACTCGCCGAAGGCGGCACCGGCCTGCCTTCCGGCGTCGTCGACACCCGCTTCCCGACGAAGCTGGCGAACGCGCCGGTCGATATGAGCGCCTCGCTCAGCTACAACGACTACGCCAACAGCCCCGTGCATCGCTTCTTCCAGATGTGGCAGCAATTGGATTGCAGCATGAAGAACGCGACGCGGAAAAACCCAAGCGGTTGCCGCAACGACCTGTTCCCGTGGGTCGAGACCACGATCGGCGCCGGCAACAACGGTGCCGACCTGCCGGCGAACTTCACCGACCAGAGCACCGGCGAAGGTGCGACGTCGATGCAGTTCCTGAACATGGCCAAGGGTGACGCGCCGTACTTCGCCGAACTCGCCCGCGACTACACCATGAGCGACAACTTCCACCAGTCGGTGATGGGCGGCACCGGTGCCAACCACATCATGCTCGGCTTTGGCAGCCTGATCTACTACGCCGACGCGCACGGCAATCCCGCCACGCCGCCGGCGAACCAGATCGAGAATCCGGACGCCCAGTTCGGCACCAACAACTGGTATGTGCAGGACGGTTACGGTGGCGGCTCCTACGTCAACTGCGCGGATGAGTCGCAGCCGGGCGTCGCTTCGGTGAAGGACTACCTCCGCTCGCTGCCCTACCAGACCTTCCGTGGCACGGACTGCCAGAAGAAGGCCTACTACCTGGTCAACAACTACAACCCGGGCTACCTCGGCGATGGCACGCCGGCGCCGCTGGGTGACCAGCTGTTCACCATCCCGCCCTCGACGCAGGACAATATCGCCCTGCTGCTCGAGCGCCACCACGTCAGCTGGAAGTACTACGGTGAAGGCTGGGGCGAGGGCAAGGAGAACGGCGAAGCGGGTACCTTCTGCAATATCTGCGACCCGTTCCTGTACTCCACCCAGGTGATGACCAACCCGGACCTGCGTGCCAACAACCAGGATATCAACGACCTCTATACCGATATCCAGAACGACACGCTGCCCGCCGTTTCCATCGCCAAGCCCGACGGTATCCTCGACGGCCACCCGGCCTCGTCCAAGCTCGAACTCTTCGAGGGCTACGTCAAGAAGATCGTCGACATGGCCAAGGCCAATCCGAAGGTCTGGGACGATACCGTGATCATGGTGACCTTCGATGAAGGTGGCGGCTACTGGGATTCGGGCTATGTGCAGCCGATCGACTTCTTCGGCGACGGCACGCGTATCCCGATGCTGGTGATCTCGCGCTATTCCGAAGGCGGCCGCATCGTGCATACGTACTACGACCATGTTTCCTTCGACAAATTCGTCGAGGCCAACTGGGGTCTGAACGAGGCGATCTCGGGGCGCAGCCGCGACAACCTGCCCAACCCGATCGCCCTGCCACGCGATCCGTATGTGCCGGTCAATGCGCCTGCGATCGGCAACCTGATGGATATGTTCGATTTCGGACACGGCCATTTCTCGAACGACACCACTGCGGCCATCAAGGACTGATCGTCGCGTGAACCGTGCCCTGCCTGCTTCGGCAGGCAGGGCATTGTGCGTTTGTGCATGATCCCGCCCATGGAGATTCCTCCAGCGATGAAACGATTCCTTTTTTTCCCTGGCCTTTTACTGGCGCTGCTCGTCAGCCCGATGAGCCAGGCCGATCCCGGCGATTTCGGGGCCATGCCCGGTCTGTGGAAAATCGTCACGCGACTGATCAACCATGGTGTCGCCGGACCTCCGAAGGTGCAATGGCATTGCGTCGACGAAGGTGCCGATCCCTGGGCGTCCTTTGCTACCCTTTCCGTACCCGACCATCCCCAGTGCGATCTGGACGACAAGCACCGTGGCAGCACCACCCTCGCCTGGACGCTTTCGTGCAGTGGCAAACCGGCAACAACCGGCAAGGGTCGCGTGTCCTTCGATTCGGCGGAGCATTACACCGCGAGTGTGTCGCTCAAAGACCTTGGCGAAGTCATGCGTGTTGAGGGCAAACGCTACGCGGCGTGCACAAGTCCCAGCGATTGACACGTCTTCATGAGGGGGAGCCCACGAACAGGCGACGCCGAACGCCCACCTCCGCTAGACTCCGCGAATGATAACGCTTCCCATCCGCAGCCTTCTCCGTACCGCCATCGTGCTGCTGGCGCTCGCGGTACCCGCGGTCCGCTCCGCCGACGTCGCGACGACGGTGCCGCAGACCTGGCAGATCCTCGACTACCTGGCCACCGATTACGCCGGTGCCGTACAGAACGGTGCGGTCATCAGTGCTTCGGAATATGCGGAGATGCGCGAGTTCGTCGCTACCGCGCGCACGCATATACAGTCGCTGCCCGCGACGGGGCAACGTGCGACCCTCGAGAAGCAGGCCGACGCGCTTGTCGACGCGGTCGAGGCAAAGTCCGCACCGGCGGACGTCGCCCGACAGGCCCATGCCCTGGCCGATGCGTTGCTAGTCGCCTACCCCGTGCCGACTGCTCCGGAAAAAACGCCTGACCTCGTCCGTGGCGCCGCGCTGTATCAGACGACCTGTGCCGCCTGCCATGGCACCACCGGCCATGGCGACGGACCCGCTGGCCTCCAGCTCGATCCGCGGCCGGTCGACTTCACCAGCCAGGTCCGCGCCGACCAGCGCAGCACGCTGTCGCTTTTCGAAGTGATCAGCCAGGGCGTGGAAGGCACGCCCATGGCCAGTTATGCCCAGCTTCCCATCGACGATCGCTGGGCGCTCGCGTACTACGTCGGTTCCCTGGCCTATCAGCACGAAGCCGCGGCCGGTGCCGATCGCTGGCAGCACGATGCCACCGCGCGAACGGCGTTGGCCAACCTCAAGGACCTTTCCGGTGCGAGGGTTTCGCAGTGGTCGACCACGCTCGGCGAGCCGCAGGCACGCGAGATCATCGGTTACCTGCGTGCCCATCCCAATGCCTTGTCGGCGTCGCTCCAGGGTCTTCCCCTGGCCCGCGGTCGCGTCGCCGCCAGCCTCGTCGCCTACCGTAACGGCGACAGGGCCGAAGCGACCCAGCTGGCGCTCTCGGCCTACCTCGACGGCATCGAGCCGGTCGAACCGCAACTCAATACTCGCGACGCGCCGTTGCGCGCAAATATTGAAACCGCGATGGGCGCGTATCGAAGCGCACTTGCACAAGGCGCGCCGCTTGCCGAGGTCACCGTGCAAGCCACAGCCGTGGACGCCCTGCTCGTACGCGCCACCGCGGTGACCGCCGCCGTCGCGGGCGATCCCGTCGCGACCTTCCTCGGCGCCTTCACCATCCTGGTACGCGAAGGGCTGGAAGCGCTGCTTATCGTCGTCGCCCTGCTCGCCTTCCTGCGCAAGGCCGAGCGGCCGGACGCCGCGCGCTACGTGCATGCCGGTTGGATCCTCGCCCTGGTCGCCGGTGGCATCACCTGGGCCATCGCCAGCTATGCCATCGCGATAAGCGGTGCCGGGCGCGAACTGACCGAAGGCCTCTCCTCGCTATTCGCCGCCGCGGTCCTGCTCAGCGTCGGCCTGTGGATGCACCAGAAAAGCATCGGCGGACGCTGGCAGGCGTACCTGAAGGAAAAGATGGCCACGGCCCTCGGCCGTCGCTCGATGTGGTTCCTGTTCGGCCTGGCCTTCCTCTCGGTCTACCGCGAGGTGTTTGAAACCATCCTGTTCTTCGCCGCGTTGTGGAGCGAGGGCCAGGGACACTGGCTGCTCGCCGGACTGATAGCCGGTGCGGCGGTGCTCGCCGGCATCGCCTGGGCCCTGCTGCGCACCAGTCGACGCCTGCCGATCGGCAAGTTCTTTTCGGCCAGCTCCGCCCTGATCGCCGTGCTGGCCATCGTCCTCACCGGCAAGGGCGTTGCCGCCCTGCAGGAAGCCGGTTGGGTCGCGGTAAACATCGCACCCGTGCCGCATATCGAGCTGCTGGGTATCTATCCGACCTGGCAGACCGTGCTGGCGCAGCTGGCCGTGGTAGTCCTGTTGATAACCGGCTATATGTTCAATACGATCCGCGGACGTTCGCGGTCTTAACTTAAGGTACCTGTCGATGAAGAACGTTTACCTGCCCCTGATGATCGCGATCCTTGTGTCGAACGTGGCACTGGCGAATCAGCCGACTGGCTATATCGCGGGAGCGGCCGATCCCGGCGCCCAGATCGTCGTCATCAACGACGACACGAGTGCAGTCAGCGGATTCGTCGCCACCGCGAAAGGAACCTACCGCGCCGGCCCTCTTCAGCCGGGGCGCTACAGCATCGTGGAAGCTGGCGAGCATCACGCGACACGGCATCTTCGCGTGGAAGCGAATCGCGACGCGGCGGTCGATCTGGCACCCTCGCACTCGCCTTGACCGACCGGCAGGCTTGGTCGGAACCGGCCTGCCAGCCAAGCTCTCGATATCCACTCTTGCACGAGGCTATCTTGGCCATCCGTCCTTTCGCCGCCCTGCTGCTTTCCATCGTCCTTCTCGCCGCTTGCTCGCACGATATTCCAGCCGCACCCGCGACTGCCGTCGCGCCCGGCGTGCCGGCCACACCGCCGCCCACCCCGCCACCGGCTTATGTGCTGGACCATACCGAAGTCCGTGATATCCCCTCGAAGGTCCTCAAGCGCGACTACCAGATCTACGTCAGCCTGCCGGCCTCTTATCGCGAACGGCCCGATCGCCACTACCCGGTCCTGTTCGTCACCGATGCACCCTATGCCTTTCCACTGATCCGCAGCATTGCCCGGCGAGTAGGCGATCATGGCGATGGCCTGGACGATTTCATCCTGGTCGGGCTGTCCTATGCGAAGGGCGATACCCCGGTCTACAGCCGTGATCGCGACTACACGCCAACGCCCAACGGCAGTCCCGATGCAGTGTCCGACATGCCCGGGCGGCCGGTGCTCTACGGTGAGGCCGATGGGTATCGGCGTTTTATCGCCGAGGAGGTCTTTCCCTTTGTCGCCAGCCACTATCGCGCCGACATGCATGACAAGATCTACGCAGGTCATTCCTATGGCGGCCTGCTCGGCGTGCAGATCCTGCTGACCGATCCGACCATGTTCGAACACTACATCCTCGGCAGTCCGTCGTTGCAGTTCGACAACAAGGTCATGTTCCGGTGGGAACAGACGTATGCGGCTTCCCACAAGGACATGCCGGCGGATGTCTTCATCGCCATCGGCAGCTTCGAGACGATCAAGCCCGAATCGGGTAATCCGCGGTACCACCATGAAAACGACATGGTGCGAAATTGGCAGGCCATGGAAAAACGGCTCACGTCACGCCACTACCCCGGCCTGCGGGTCCATTCGACGATCATCGACGACGAGGACCATCTGACGGTGTTCCCGTCGATCATCACCCGTGGCCTGATGGCGATGCTGCCGGCGACGCACAAGGAACAGGACGCGAAACCCTAAGGCTCGCCATCCCAGTAGTCGACGCTGTTTTCGCCACGCTGGACGACGTTGAATCGCGTACCGTCCGCCCTGGTCGCCAGCGCGGAGTACTTGCCCGAGTCAGGGTATTCGACGAACTCCGGACTTTCGCGCGTGCCCACGGAGAGGTATTTCAGCGGCGCATCGGACGTGTTGATGATCTGGTGCGGGTATTCGGGACCGGGCGGAATGAAGATCACGTCGCCGCTCCTGATCGGCAGCATCTCACCGGCGACGCGCAATGTTCCGGCGCCTTCGAGTACGACGAACATTTCTTCCTGCGCATAGTGGAAATGGTACGGGCAGGAACGCTTGCCGGGCGCCACCGTATCGATCGAAGCGCCGAGTTTCCTTGCCGCCGTACCCGTCGCCAGGCGCGCGCAGACGGTGTCGTAAAGCGGATCGCGAACCTCATGCGCGGTCGCTACGGCGTCGATGTTCCGGATGAGCTTTTCCGCGAGCGTGCGCGCCTGTCCGGTCATGCTGTCTCCTGATGGGCCGCGAGTACGGCGACGGAAAGCCTGGGCTTCCTGAAATAAGCGACCGCCAGCGCGATCATCACCAGCATGCCCAGCGAACTGGGCAGGATCTGGCTCCACGGCTGCAGGCCGCGCAGGATATTACCGGCACCCGCGGACATCATCGCAAAATACACGGCGGTCATCTTCAACCCGTGATCCAGGGGCCAGATGGCACGGCTCCATAGCGACGACCAGAAGTGCCGCGATAAATCGTACAGCGCCACGGCGATGACGTAGCCCAGCGTCGAGTAGCCGATAGCCGGCGTGAACGATGCATTGCCCGACCCCATCGACAGCAGTAACCCACCGGACAAGACGATAGCCGTCACGGCCAGCAAGGCATCCATTGCATTCGGCGCACGGCCACGCAGACGGAGCGCACGCAAGGCGCCGATCAACTGATACGCGGCCGACACGGTCACGGCGACCAGGGCACCGGGTGCCGTTCCCGCCAGAACGGCGAATACCGCGGTACCGACCACGACAGTGGCGAAGGCCACAAAGTAACGGCCCCAGCGACGATGCGCGATGCCACCCTTGACGCTCAGCAAGGGCACCAGGCCAACCACCAGACCGAACGCGCCTGCGCCGACATGGAGTATCACGTTCGCGGTACTCATAAGCCCCCTGACCTTCAAGCATGCGGCAATGGTACGCGATGGTCCGGTCACCCTGTCGTTCGTGGCTTAACCGGCGAGATCCACCCTCTTGCCTGCAAGCCTGCCGTATTGTATGACTATTCGTCTCGAGTCGGCCGCGGGGCCATGGGAGATCGGAACATGCGTATGCAGAAGCTGGCGATGGTCATGGCCATCGGCCTCGGTGCACTCACGCCGAACGTCTTCGCCGCCGGGGCGACCTATGCCAATCCCCTGCTGCCTTCCGGTCCGGACCCCTGGGTGATCCAGCGCAACGGCACGTATTACTACATGCATACACTGGGCAATCGCATAGCGATCTGGAAGACGCGTGACATGGCCGCGCTTGGCAAGGCCACCCCGATCACGGTGTGGACGCCACCAGCCACCGGTCCCAACGCGATCTCGATCTGGGCACCGGAACTGCATTTCCTCGACGGCAAGTGGTACCTGTACTACACCGCCGCCGAGAAAGGCCATGACGACGACGCGCATCGCCATGTCTTCGTACTGGAGAATGCTTCGGCCGATCCGACTGCCGGCACCTGGGTCGACAAAGGCGCGCTACGCACTGCGCACAACGGCATCGACGGCACCATGTTCGAGTGGCGCGGCAAGCGATACTTCGTCTATTCCGCCTATATCGACGACCATAGCGACCTGATCATCGCGCCGATGCGAAACCCGTGGACTTTGTCGGACCGTCAGATCGACATCGCCTGGCCGACGCTCGACTGGGAAATGCAGGGCGGCCGCAAGATCCTCGAAGCGCCCGAGTTCCTCCAAGGTCCGGACGGCAAGGTCTTCCTGACCTATTCCGCGAGCGCTTGCTGGTCGGATGACTATGCGCTCGGCCTGCTCACCGCGAGGGCCGATAGCGACCTGACCGACCCTGCCTCATGGAGCAAGTCGCCGAAGCCCGCGTTCGCGACATCTGAAAAGAATGGCGTGTACGCGCCAGGCCACAATGCTTTCTTCAAATCCCCCGACGGCAAACAGGACTGGCTGATCTACCACGCCAATGGCGGCGCCGACTGGAAATGCACGTCCCGGCGCGCACCGCGCATCCAGCCCTTCCACTGGCGCTCCGATGGCACACCGGATTTTGGCGAGCCGGTCAGGGATGCCACACCGCTCCCGGCACCGGCAGGCTAGTCATTTCGGCGGCAGGTGCGCTCCGGTCAGCGCGGCACGGATGTCACGCAACTTCGCCTTGAGTTTTGCTTCGTTGTCCGGTCCCACGCGGACCATCACCTTCTGCCCCACCGACAGCGATTGCAGTCCCGGATCGCTGAAGACATAGAGCGCCTTCGGCTTCTCCAGCACGATCGGTCCGTTCGGCTCCGGCGCGTCGATCAGGTCGTCCAGCACCTGGACCAGCCGGTCGTTGAAGTAACCATGCGGATAACCCAGTTCACGGTAGGCGGCCTGGAACAGGGGATAGTTGTGCACATACCAGGCCACCGCCGCCCTGGTATCCACATGCTCGACGATCTGCATGTACGGCGCGTAGCGGGCGACATTCCTGTCGCTCAGCGTCGTCGTGCCATTCGCCTCGTCGACCAGGAAACTGCCCGTCGGCGTGCGCAGCGGAAGGATGCCGCTGGCAACGTCCTGGCGCGGCAAGGCATCGAGCGTGGCAACGATGCGCAGCGCCACCCGATCGGTGAGCAACAGGCCGCTGAGACCATCGCCTGCCAGACCCTTCAGCGAATCGACCATACTGGTATCGCTGGTGTCGAGCGACGGCAAGGTCACCGTCGACGATCCGGCCGGCTCCGGCTGCACCTGTTCAATCGGATGGCGCGCTGGCGCTTCGCCCGAGGGTGCGATGGCGGTCGACGAAGCGGACGGCACGGCCACGGTCGTGGAAGCCGGCGTCGACTCGTGCGGCATCTTCTGCCAGATGATGATACCCGCCGCCATGGCCGCTGCGATCACGACCGCGGTCCAGAGCCACTGTGTTGCCGATGATTTCTTGCTCACTACGCGATCCGTCGGACAGTACTGTCAGATATAGGACTGATGACTAAGAGAATGGTTCACCACAAATCAGGCAGCCAGCCGCTCGATGCGTCCAATCGCCTTGCCGATAGCTCGATGCGCTTCCTCCAGATCGTAATCCGCTTGCAGCCCGAGCCAGAACCGCTCGCTCGTCCCGAGGGCGACTGCCAGACGCACTGCGGTATCCGCGCTGATGCCACGCTTGCCCAACACAATCTCGTTGATACGACGCGGTGCGACGCCCATGGCCCGCCCCAAGGCATTCTGGCTGATGCCGAGCGGAACGAGGAACTCTTCGAGAAGAATTTCTCCCGGATGAATATTTGCCAACGTTTTCACGGTCACTCCTTCTCAGTGGTAATCGACAATTTCCACGTCATGAATCCCGTCGCTCTTCCAACGAAAGCAGATACGCCATTGATCATCGATGCGAATGCCGTGCTGCCCTTTACGGTCCGCTGACAATGCCTCGAGCCGATTTGCGGGCGGTGCACGCAGGTCATTCAAATTAACCGCGTTATCGAGCATCCTCAGCTTTCGCCGGGCCACATTCTGGATATCGAAAGGTAAGCGTCTGGAAGCTGTACCTTCCCAGATCTTCTCGGCTTCCTTGTCGATAAAACTCCGGATCATGCACCAACCATAACGAATACCGTTATATAACGCAATACGTTACAAGTCTGGCATTCATTTCCGTGAACACGTGACCGACTGGCCTTCGACGTGGACGTGTCGCCGGCACGCGAGGCGCTGCGGCGGCTGGATACGCACGTGGTGATTGGCGACCGGCATTTCGATGTGGAGCGCGGCGAGTACGATCTTCGCGAAAAATCGCGCCAGGGAAGACCGAACTCAGCCTGTCGACGACCTATCGGATCGGCACCCGCGTCTATGGCTACGGGAATTTCCGGGCGCACCGGACGCTGGACGATTTCCATACGGTGGTGTTGGGATTGATCAAACGGCGGGCGGAGTCGGCCTCGCCTCGCTAGCGCAATTGGCTGTCCTTGCTGCCGCGGCGATTGAAGAGGCTTGCCGCTCGTTCGGCGTCGTGGGTTTCCTGGCAGGCCACGCACAGGCGCACGCCGGGCACAGCCTTGCGACGCGCCTCCGGGATGGGCGCATCGCACTCCTCGCAGCGCTCCAGCCCGGGACCCTGCTGCAATTGGCGCCGTGCGCGCTGCACCGCATCGTTGACCGTCGCGTCGATCTGATCCTGCACGGCGCTGTCGCCGGCCCAGCCAGTAGCCATGGGAGACCTCCCGAATATCCTTGCCGAAGAAAGGCTTATTATCGAACAGCGGCGATGAATAAGCGCTGTTCGGCCTGTCGGGCCTTACTCGGTGAGGGCGGCCGCCAGACGCAGCCGTGGACGCAAGGTCTTCTGCGCCAGCAGGAACGACATCACGGCGCAGGCGGCGATGCCGGCCACCATCGGCAATGCCGTGCCATCCACGAAGCGGCCAAGGATCGCAATCACGCAGGCGCCGGTGACGAACTGCGTCGTGCCGAGCAAGGCGGACGCCGTGCCGGCGATCGTGCCGTGGCCGTCCAGTGCAAGCACGGCTGTGCTTGGGATGACCAGGCCGAGGAAACCGTAACCGACGAAGAGCAAGGCCATCAGCACCGCCAACTGGTCGACGCCGCTCGCGCTGAGGACCAGCAGGAGGACCATGGTCGCGGCATAGCCGGTCACCGCGGTCAGTACCACGCGAGGCAGACCGTAGCGCTTGCCCAGACGACCGGTGAACTGGGCCGCGCCAATGAAGGCGACCGCGTTGATCGAGAACGCCAGGCTGTAATGCGTTGGCGTCAGGCCGTAATGGTCGATCAGCACGAAGGACGAATTGGCCAGGTAGGCGAAGAAACTGGCGATGCCGAACGAGCCGATCAAAACCAGGCCGAGGTAATGGCGGTCTCTTAACAAGGTGCCGTACGCGGCCATTGCCGAACGCATATTGCTGGCCACGCGCAGTTCGCGCGGACGCGTTTCCTTGAGCACGGTGGCCACCATGATCAGGCCCAGCACGGCGGCCCCCATCACCGTCCAGAAGATGCCACGCCAGCTGGCGAGGCGGATGACGAGGCTGCCGGTCAGCGGAGCCAGGATCGGCGATACGCTGAAAACCAGCATCAGCAGCGACATCAGGCGCGCTGCATCATGACCGGTATGCATATCGCGCACGATCGCACGTGGCACGACCATGCCCGCACAGGCGCCGAGGCCTTGCAGGAAACGGAAGCCGATCAGGGTGTGGATATCCGGCGCCATCGCGCAGCCGATGCTGCCGAGCGCGAACACGCTAAGCCCGATATAGATCGGCAGCTTGCGCCCGACCATGTCGGACCACGGACCGTAGACCAGCTGGCCAATGCCGAGCGAGACGAAGAACGCCATCAGGCTCATCTGCGCCATGCCCACATCGGTGTGCAGGCTGTCCTTGATGGTCGGCAGGGCCGGAAGATACATGTCGATCGCGAACGGACCGATCGCCGACAGCAGCCCGAGAATGAGCGCCGCCCCGAGGAACCGGGAGGTCATGGGAAATCCTTGAATACGGGAGCCGTGGGCCGACAGGCCGGGACACGGCGATCAAGTTAATTATTGTACTAATTAGTACAAGAATTCAAGCCCCCCATACCGCGGGGCCGCCATCGGTTGCCAATGATTATGGCGATCGAGTTTAGCAGTAGCGTAACTGCCGGTACCGGGGCTAATCTGGACTCGCCGAGGCTTCCCCCACTGGCCCGGCATCCCGCACGTCCACATCGTCGCCGTATCAGGAGGAAGAACCATGGCCTTCTCTGCACGTGTCGAAGCTGGTGCGATCTCCCAGATCAATGTCACTCCCCTCGTCGATGTCCTGCTGGTGCTACTGGTCGTTTTCATGATCTCGGCGCCGGTCATCGCCCACAAGGCACAAATCGACCTGCCCCGCCCCTCGTCGGACAGCAAGCAGGATCCTGTCGAACCGGTACGTCTCACGATCGAGTATGGCGCCATGTACTGGAACGGCGCGCCCATCACGGATGCGGGACTGGCCACGCAGTTGGATATCGCCGCGGCCCGCGCGGAGCAACCGGCCCTGCATATCGCGGCGGCGGATAACGCAGCTTATGAAGACGTGGCACGTGTGCTCACGGAAGCGAAAGTCCGCGGCCTGGGCAAGATCGACTTCGTCGATCGCTGACGCCGGAGGAGAGCCCGATTCATCCGCGGGTGGATCGGGTCTTCGAGGCGGCTTTCCAAGAATCATCCTGCCCCGCCATTCACAGGACAGCAAGCAGAACACCGTCGAACCACTAGATACGCCTCACGATCGACTACGGTGCGGTCAAGTCGAACCGGTATATCCTGGATACGCGACATGTTTATCGAATGAGCATCGTCATTCGCCGCCGCCTCACCGTCCCTGCGTGCGCCGACAAAAAAAATGGTGCCATTAATTTAACTAATGACACCATTTATTCAAATACTATCGCATTCCCTGTAAATGAGAATCCAATTCAATCAAAAACCCGGAGTCAGGATCGACCCATTCCACCGAAGCTTCTGCACTTGCGCGGGAGATCCACTAAAATGTGCCGGCTTTGCAGGGTCGTCTTGGTCCGGCCTGTTGCGGCACGTGGTTTGCACAGCACAGTCCGTTCCATCGAGAACCGTGCCTGCCTGGCACTGACGAGTGCCTCTGGCAGGACTTTTTTCCCACGCGACCGCGCAACCAGCTATAGCAATGTTCCCGCTTGCGATACTTCCGGAGGTGATACTTACCGGATATGCCGATGAATATCCGACACCCCATTGCGGAGGCAACGGCTCGACTGTTGTCGCAAAATCAAACGTCACGGACAAATGATCGGCTGACTTGTCGTACACCACATAGGCCCGGCCTTGCTCCGCCTTGTAAGTAGCCAAAACCGTCGCACCCGGCTGTCCGGATATATCCGTGTAGACATGCACGTAGTCGACTTTCACGGCCGAATCGGGGTCGCCCAGATCGTACTCGCCGTCATGGACCCTGCCGCGATCAATGGTCATCGTTATAAAGCGACAGCCTGGACTGCTCAGGCTGACCGGGTTCGTTTCACTCGCTGAAACAACCTTGATGCTGGAGCCGGCTGAACCACCGGACGTCAGCTTGTTGAAAGAAATAGCCGACGGGATTCCTTCATTTTCCCTGACAACGGCTTCCGCAGTGGCTTCGTCATTAGCATTGTCACACACCGAGGATCCCTGATTTATACCAAAACCGGATGGATAAGCCCCTCCCTTCTGAATCACCTCTATTTCCATCGCCTGACTGGATAAACTAGCCACAGACAGTAGCACCGCCGCAGCAAGCACTGAATATTTATGTCCATTACTCATAACACTAACCTCTCTTCCAATGATGAAGTTAAATGACGTATGGCATTCGTTCGTGGAAACGGTCACTCAGCCCAATCGATGCCGCAATAGCGTTCCCGGACTTATAATGGTTTTTATAGAATGCGAAGCATAGAGTGGGCTACCTGGATATTATTCAGGTATCCATCCAATTGTTTGTAGGCAGCCATCAGTCGCCCGTCATCCCCTGACAGGCGACTGGGAAAATCCCTAATAAAGACCGCGCCTCGAACGCTGTTCCTCAAAGCTCGAAGCGATAAGCCAGCTTCACCAGCAATTCGTCCTCGTCGCGCAACCCGAAGCTGCGATGCAACTGGGAGGTGGCATCCTGATAGATGGGGTCTTCTTCGTAGCCACCGCGCTGGTAGACGATGTAGAGATCGGACAGCGGCGCGAGTTCGTAGCGGTAGCGGACCTGGAAGCCGAGGTTGCGCAGGCTGAAATCGTTGACGTGTTCGTTGGTCTTTATCGGGTTCATGTTCGCGTCGACCTCGTAGGCCTGGCGCAGACGGGCATCGACGCCGATCGCCTGCAGCTTGACGCGCAGTTCCTGGCGCTCGCTCATGTTCCAGTTGAGCGCGGCGTCGAACTCCAGCGTATGTCCGTCGAAGGCACCGACCAGGTTGCTGACGCCATCGCCCTTCGGCTGCCAGATCAGCCAGTTGGGCGAGTACTCGTAGCTGCCGCCGATGGAGAAACTCAAGTCGTCGCTGATGAAATACGTGGGCAGGATCTTCACGATGTAATCGAGGCGGTGCACGCCGGTCAGTTCGTTACCCAGCACCTTGACGCTGTTCTCCCAGGACCAGGCACCCTGGCGCGGTCGCACCAGTTCCCACAGGAAGTCGGCCGTGCCGGGCTTCTTCAGCGTATTGCCACCGCGGGTCAACAGATCGTCGTGGCCATTGCTGTAGACATTCAGCTGCCAGGTCACCAGGCTACCGTCGCGACGCTCGTCCTCACGGGTGATGCGGAAGCGGCGCTCGAGCAGCAGGCCATGGTCGGTATCGTCTTCACTGATCCGGTACCGCCACCAGTGTGACGCATACGGCGAATCGGCCGGCAAGCCGGTCTGGTGATGGCCGATCTCATAATGAAAGTAATCGAAATTGTTGCGGTCGAGATAGCCGAAATCGTTGACCTCAAGCTTGTCATTGAAATGCATGCCCAGCCACTGCTGGTTCCAGCCGTTGCCCATGTCGTATTCGGCTACCGACGTCGCACCAAAGCCACCCGTATGCCGGCTGTCCTGGTCGATATTGCTGCCGACCACGTTGCTGGTCAGGGTAAAGGCCGCGTTCGGCTTCCAGCGGTGATCGATGCCAAGGACGTTCGCATCGCGATCGAGGTACGGATGCTCGACATGGGTCAGCAGCGCGCCGAGCGACTGCGTGCCGAAATCGTGAAGCACGCGGAACGCCTCGAAGCTGCGCCCGGCATCGCCGGTTTCCTGCGCGGCGAGCACGCCATAGCTGGTGGCCCCGATGCTGCCATTGAGCTTGACTGCCCCGGCGATATCGGCGTTGCCGATACCATCGTCGTTCGTGCCGCCGACACGCCGCGTATAGACCAGCTGGGTGTAGTCGTTAAGCAGGCTGAAATCGAAAATGCCCTGGTTCTCGGTAAAGAAGGGGCGTTTGTCGGTGAAGAAGGTTTCTTCCGGACCGAAGTTGATGATCAGGTCATCGCTTTCGACCTGGCCGAAATCCGGATTGATGGTAGCGGTCAGCTGGGTTTGTCCATTCGGCTTCCACAACAGGTCGGCGCCGCCACGGAAGCCCGTATGGTTGGTGACCCGGTCCTGAATCAGTTCCGCATAAGGCGTTATCGCGAACAAGGGTTGCGTATACGCCGGAAGTTCGACGCGCTCGAAGTCCGACAGGAAACGCGCACGCTTGAAGCTCGCCGTGGGCCAGGCCATGCGCTCGCCGGTGGAACCGACCACGCGATCCAGATAAAGGCCGATCTTGCGGGTGTCGCCGACCGCCTTGTGCATCGGCGCGATATACCAGGGAATCAGGATTTCCACCGACCAGCCGTCGGCATCCTCGCTGACGGCGTGTTTCCAGTTGCCGTCCCAATCGGTACTGAAGGTATTCTCGCCGGTGATCACCTCGTCGGCGATGCTGTTGGTCAGGGTCACTTCGAAGTCATAGCCGGTGCGGCCGTCACCATCGAAGTCGACCATCAGGTTGACCCGGTCGACCTGGACGTCGGCATCGCGCTGGGACCGCTGGTGTGTGCGTGTGGCGACATCCTGCGTGGCCCGGAACGCAATCGCCAGGCCCTTTGGCGTGGACAGTATCCAGGCCTCGGTCGGTACGCTGCCAGGCTTGCCGGATAGCGGTTGTACGTCACGGAAGTCGGTGATGTGGCGTGCGCCGGCCCATTCGGCCGGATCGATCCTGCCGTCGATCTCGACCGCGCAGGCGGGCGCGGCGGCGAAGACAAGGAAAAGGCAAAGCGCATGGCGGGCGGATAAAAACACCGTCGGTTCTTTCCATCGTGAGGATGGAAGATGGATGCGCGTCGCCGCCGAAGCGTTGACATGACTATCGGCCTACGAATGGCGCACAAGAGCGTGTTGTCGCGGTGCAGCACGTATCCCGAACGTCCGGCGAAGCGTTTCGATTACTTCGCTTGCTGCGCCGCGTTGACGCGCGCCAGGTATGCGGCCAGCGCCTTGACCTGGTTCGCGGGTACGGGAGCGCCATAGACGGTACGCATCTTTTCGATGATCCCCACCCACTTGTCCTCCGCCATCGCTGGCTGGGTCAGCACCATGCTCGCCGAATGGCAGATCAGGCATTGACCGGCCAGCTCCGAACCGGGCCCGACCGGGAACGCGCCGTTGCTCGCCGGCAATTTGACCGTGAGCGTTCCAGGCACGGCCACGGGCTTCGCCGTGGAAGCCACCGACGGAACGATGGGAAGAGCAAGCACCAGGGCAAGAAGGAGAACGTTCGTTTGCATGCGTTGCTCCTCAGGCGGCGGTGATACCAACACTTTCGACGACATTGCGCATGAAGCCACCCGGATTCCAGTTCGACACCATCGGCTGTTCCTCACCAAGGGTGTTGATCGCCTTGACCAGCAGTTTCTGCGGCCCGGCGACTTGCGGCCTGTAGGCAGTATGCCAGCGACGGAACCCGTACCTGCCCTTGTCCTCCTCCAGCGTCGCTTCACGCCACTGTGTTCCCCCGTCGGACGACCACATGACCCTTGCCACGCCAGTGTCGCCGCCGAAGGCAATGCCGCGAACAGGGTTGTCCTGTCCGACCCGGACCACGTCGTGCTCGCGCAGGTTGGTGATGAACGAACGCGGCGTCATGCGACTGATCGGCGCGGTCTTCACCCCGGTGGCATCCGGCGTGGTGTTCGCGCCGGGCGTGTCGGGAATACGGTAGGCCTTGGCCATCCAGTAATTGTCGTCCGCCTTGTCCAGCACCTCGATGTCGTTGAGCATCTTCACCCAGTACGTGGCAAACCAGCCCGGCACGATCAAGCGCAGCGGGAAACCGTTGAGCAGAGGCAACGGCGCGCCGTTCATCGCGTAGGCGAGCATCACCTCGCCGTCGCGTGCGTGGTCGACGTCGAGCGATTTCAGGAAATCCGGCGTCGCCGGCAGCAGCCCGCTATCGAGGCCGTCGAAGCGCACCTGTAGCGCGCCAGGGGCGACACCGGCGCGATCGAGCACATCCTTCAGGCGTACGCCGCGCCACAGTGCGTTGCCCATCGCACCGTTGCCCCACTGCGCGCCCGGAACGCGCGGCTCGTAGAATCCGCGGGAATTGCCCGAGCACTGGTTAACGGCAGCCAGTTCGACCGGCTCAAAATCCTCCATCAACTGGCGCAAGGTCAGTTCCAGCGGCTTGCGCACCTGGCCGCGGACCGTGAGGCGAAAGGCGACCGGATCGATCGAGGTCGGGATATCGGGTAGATGCCAGCGCACGTAAAAGCGGTTATTGGGCGTGAACACACCCTTGTCGAATACATCGAAAGGTGTTTCCAGCAGGGGCGGACGCGCGCGCTGGAGAATCATCCGCCCCTTCTGGGGGAAGGCATCGCTCAGCGGCCTGCTGCCATTCGAAAACGGCAAGCGTATCGTCGGCATCGACTGGGCGACAGCCCGGCCAGCGAACAAGGCCAAAGATCCGGCGATCCCGGCGGCATGAAGGAAACGGCGCCGCGCCAGCAAAAAACCTTCTTCACCCATCATCCTCATCTCCATCCATAGACACCATGGCGATAGTGGACGCCCTTGCTCGCGGGATGCAACATGCGCCGCAACATCTCACGTCATGACGGTTGGCGCATCGAATGGGAGCAGGGTCGCACCGGCAGCGGTGAGCGCCGCTTCGGCGCGCGGCAGCACATCGTCGGTGCCGTCGATAACCAACAGCACACGACCCGCCTCGATCTCACGCTCGAAGGCCTTGCGCACCGGGTCAGGTGCGGCGGAACCGGCCAGCGCGCTCGCCCAGCCACCGACCAACGCGCCGGCGATACCCATGGCACCGGCACCGGCGAGGGTGATGCCGATCGGCGGGACGGCAATCGCAATCAAGCCAGCAAGGAGCCCGGCGCCTCCGCCACCGACCATGCCGCGCAAGGCCGCGGGGACAAAATCGCTGCTGGCGTCCTTGCGATGCTCAGGAATCGCGTCCAACTGGATATCGGAGCGCGCGATCAGCGAAATGTCCTCGTCGAGAATCCCGGTGGCCCGCGCCACCGGAATCGCGGCGCTGGCCGAGGCGACATCCGGGGTACTGAAGACGCGACGGCTTTTCATAAGATCACTCCTTGCCAGTAGATGCGGTATTCAAACGCCGCGCCTGTCGGATGCGCGTGAGTGATATGTGAGCGAGACCGGTTTGCCCCCCATACCGGCAACAGCGTACGCGGCGTAAGATCGACGGCGATGAGTCCCCGATCATCGCGGCTGGCCCTGCTTTTCTGCGGTTGCCTGTGGGTGCCGCACGTATCCGCGCGCCCTGGGGATCCGCCCGTCGAGGATATCGACTATGCCGGCGCGACGGATGCGCAGGCGAGATCGTTCAACCGGTTGATTACCGATGTGCTCTGGCGCCATGGGTCACTGCTCGACGCCTACGTGGCGATCAACGCCCTGCCCGTCGCCACCGACCTGACCGTGCACCGCAACGAGAACCAGCTGGCGGCGATGCTGGATACCTTCGTCGGTCGCTATGACGACGCCACCACGCGGATGCGCGCCAACTCCTACGACAGCGCCGGTGAAGTACCCGTCGCCTGCCCAGCATTTCCGTGGCGCCGGCAGGACGCTGTCGAATGGGCAGCCCATGGTCTGGCCGACACGCGCGTTGTGCTGTTCAACGAGGCGCATAACCTGCCATTGACCCGTGCCCTGCTGTATCGCCTGTTGCCGGTGTTGCGCGCCCAGGGCTTCGATACCCTGGCCATGGAAACCCTGCGCTCTGGGAAAAAGGCCGGCACGCTTGCCGACACCGCGCTGGTGGAACGGGGTTACCCGCTGGACAGCCTCGATACTGGCGTCTACGTACGTGAACCCATCGACGGCGAACTGCTTCGCGAGGCGCGGCGCCTGGGTTTCCGGCTGGTCGCTTACGATTCCGACGAGGCAGGCCCTGCGCGCGAGGCGGCCCAGGCAGCGAACCTTGCCGCCGTGCTCGCCGCACAACCGAGGATGCGCATGATCGTGATCGCCGGCTATGCGCATATCACCCGTACCTGGATGGCCGGCCATCTGCGTCCGCTGGTTGCCGGGAAGGTTGTCGCGATCGACCAGATCGACGCGCTCGGCGGCTGCAACCAGCAGACGGTGCCAAAGGGCGACATGGGGAACCGCCCCTACGTCTATGCGCAAGCCAATGGCCTGGTCTGGGCGATGCGCCCGGATGCCTACGAGATCAGTGTGGTGACGCCACCCAGGCTGGAAGCTACCGGCGCACGACCACGCTGGCTGGATCTCGGCGGCGCGCGGAAGCGCGTTCCCGTCTCGAGGAAGCTTTGCGAGGGCGAAGACCCTTGCCTGTTCGAAGCGCGTTACGACGGTGAAAGCGAACAGGCCGTGCCGGCCGATCGTTATCTCTACAAACGCGGCGATTCCCGTCCTGCGCTATGGCTGCGGCCCGGGAGCTATACGCTGAAAGTGAGCGGCCGCGACGCCGCCACGATCGGCACATCGCCTATCGCTGTAGAGCCTTAACGCTTGCGCCGCTTGCCGAGGAAGAACGCAAGGATGGCGAATAACGCCGCCACCAGGAACCAGATGGTAAAGCCGGTCCAGCCACCGGCACGACCGAGCGAGCCGTAGGCGGCGAAGGCCGAGAAGCACACGCCGAGCAGGCAGATCCAGAGCAGGCCCGATTCCTTCATGGCGACGAGCCGGTTTTCGACAGGACGCTTGTCGTTGTCACGCTGCATGCAAGTTGCTCCATCCGCCCGTCTCGGCCGGGCGCTGCTTTGTAGCACGCCAGCGCATCGGCCGACAGGCCGGGATCATGACGGGCGCCGCCTGCCTGTCCGTAGCGCCATGACCGCGGCCAGTTCTTCAAGCAGCAAGGCCATCGGCGCCTCCAGCCGTGGCGGCAAGGCACGATGGATCAGCCAGGCGACCACGTCGACCTTGAAGTCATGCACCGTGAGCAGCTTCAGGCGATCGCGATACGGGCTGGCCGCCAGCAGGTCCGTGGTAACCAGGCCGATGCCGGTGCCGCGTGCCACCAGTGATAGTTGCAGGTCGGCACCATAGGCCTCCACCGCAACGTCGCATGGCAAACCTCGCTCATCCATGGCACGCCGCAACGTTCGCCGCATGCCGCAGCCATCCTGGCTGAGTACCCAGGGAAAGGCGGAAAGCTCGCGCAGGCCGAGCCGGCTCGGCAGGCCCAGCGATGGCGCGGCAACCACCTTGATCTTCTGGCTGCCAAACGCGTTAGCCGTCATCCCGGCCGGTGGCGGTGTCTGGGCGGAAAGCACAACCACCGAGGCATCGAGTTGGCCCTGCTCGACCTGGCCGGTGAGCCCGGGCGACCAGCCGGCAAGAATGCGCAAGCCCAGCTTCGGAAAACGCTCACGCAGCCGGTCGACCGGCGTGCTCAAGGCGAGTTCAGCCAGAAAGGGCGGCATACCCAGGCGCAACTCACCCGTCGCTTCGACGTCGGCGCGCCCAAGCGTCATCAGGTCGGCCACCGAATGCAGCAACTGACGTCCTTTCTGGTAGACCTCCCGTCCCGCGGCGGTCGGCTTCAAAGGCTTGGACTGTCGGTTGAGCAGTTCGACGCCCAGCATGGTCTCCAGCGACTGCACGCGCCGCGTCACGCCTGGCTGGGTCAGGTGCAGGGATGCGGCCGCCTGGACGATCGAACCGGTGTCGACGACGGCGATAAAGGCGCTGATGTCACGCGTATTCATGGGGCGAAGCTTACATCATCTGCATAATAACTATGCGCATTATTCAATTGCCGCATAGTACGCATCTGTTTAGCATGCCTCGCCTTCCCCCGTGCAAGGCCACCCCATGCAATGCCCACCCCGCGACATCGCCATTGCCGAGGAGCCTGCTGCCACCCTGACCACACCGCTGACCCTGCTGTTCACCGTCGCCGTCTGCGTCATCATCGTCAACCTCACCGCGGCCCAGCCGCTCGCCGGGCCGGTGGCGCATGCCCTGCATCTGCGCGCGGGCCTGAGTGGCCTGGTCGCCATGCTGCCGCAACTGGGTTACGCGATGGGCATGCTGTTCCTGGTACCGCTGGCGGACTTGCTGGAAAACCGCCGACTGACCGTGATCACCCTCGCCTGTTGCGCGGCGATGTTGGCGTTGGCCGCGACTGCCCTCAACGCACCGCTTTTCCTGCTCGCCGTCTGCCTCGCCGGCGCCGCGTCATGCGCGATCCAGATCCTTGTGCCGCTGGCGGCGGCCATGGCGCATCCCGACCGTCGCGGCACCGCGGTGGGCAATGTGATGAGTGGCGTGATGCTTGGCATCCTGCTGTCCCGGCCGTTCGCCAGCCTGGTCGCGGGCAGCTTTGGCTGGCGGGCGGTCTACGGCATCCTCGCCGCGCTCGACGCCTTGCTGGCACTGGCGCTGTGGCGAGGGCTGCCGCGCCACCATCCGTCGGGAACCGAGAACTATCGCGTCCTGATCGCGTCGCTCTGGACGCTCTGGCGTCGCGAACCGCAACTGCGCCGGTACGCCCTGTCCGCGGCCATGGTCATGGCCGGCTTCAGCACCTTCTGGACGGGCGTTGGATTTCGCCTGGTACAGGCGCCGTTCGCGCTGAACGATACGGGCATCGCGCTGTTCGCACTTGCTGGCGTTGCCGGCACGGTGGTTGCGCCGATGGCCGGCAAGATGGGCGATCGGGGGCATACGGCGATCGGCATGCCCATCGCCCATATCGTCATCCTGATCGGCATCGTCCTCGCCGGCGTCGCCGGCGCCGGCTGGTTCGGTTTCGATATGACGGCACATCGCACAGCTGCGCTTGGCCTGCTGGTCGTTGTGGCGATCGTTCTGGACGCCGGCGCCATCGGCGACCAGACCCTGGGACGCCGCGCTATCAATATGCTGGACCCGTCCGCGCGGAGCCGTCTCAATGGACTCTTTGTCGGCGTGTTCTTCCTGGGCGGCGGCGTGGGCGCCGTTGCCGCCGGCGCGGCATGGGCAGTGGCCGGCTGGACCGGCATCTGCGCTACTTGCCTGGCGTTCTGCGCCCTGGCCTTTGTGGGCGACGTTCGGGCGAAACCCCGATCGTCCGACGCTCGTCAGTAGTCGGATTCCAGCGTCACATTGCCTGTTTCTTCTTCGTCGCCGTACATCAGCTTTTCCTTGAACTCGGCAAGCACGAATTCGAACATCATTTTCCTTACGGCCTCTTCGGGATCGAGGTCCTCCTCAGGAGGTACTTCCAACACTGCCGTGTGCATCCGCTCGGCGAGGGGGATCGTGCGCCCAGTCATGGCCACACGGCTTTCGTCGACCTCGGCGATCGGCACATTCGGGGATATCGTCATCCTTGCACCCTCTTGCTGGGAAAAAACGCCGCCGCCGACTTGCCGGCATGCAGGCGGGAAACGAGGGTCCGCGCATACTCCTCCGAGAGACCCTGTATTTCTGCAGCGAGACCGGAGTCGTCGAAAACGCCGCGCGTCTCGCGAATAAGCTGGCGCTCCGGATCGAACTGGAACACCAGGGTGCCGGTATCCAGTACCGGAAAATCGACCTCGTCCGTGCGGATCTCCAGGCGCGCCAACGTCGGCACGCCGCGCAGGTACCGCTCCAGGTCCTCACGCCCAGCGGGCAGGTGAAGGACCGGCACGACATCCGCGTCCGCGACATGCAGGCCGCACCAGCTCGCGATCAGCGAGCCCTCCACGTCCAGCCGGCCAAGCGTGTCGCGCAAGGCCTCGCGTACGCGCGAGAGAGCCGCGTTCCTCAGCGCATCTTCCTGCCGGAGCAGATCCAGGGCGAGGGGAATGAAGGCCGCTAATGCCTCCGCGCAACCCTGGGTATAACCGTCGACCAGGGCCTGCTCGCGCAAGCGAGCTGCCTCTGCTTCGGCATCGGCCAACAGCGCACGCGCGCGGCGGCGGGCAAAACTATCCATGCGCTCAGCGCGACTGGCCTCACCAATCGCCGTGGCGGGGATAATGCCGTCAGTCGCGTAAGCGGCCGACGAGCTCGGTATCGTTCGCAGCATAGGTAAGCGCGCTCCAGAAGCAGGTAAGGTCAGGTTCGAACCGCGGCCGCGCCGGGTCCGCCAGGGTGGGACTCAATCCGGCGAACGGCAGGGCCAGGCGCGTGCCGAGCCACGCGGGCAAACGTGGCGCCAGTGCCTGCAGGTAATGGCCACCCCAACCCAGCAGGGATGCCGTGTCGACAGCAGGCACGACCCGGGTCATCTGCTCGGTGAAACCCAGGCGCATGAAGGCATGCACCACGGGCGGCTGAGCGAGGTAGCCGCGATCGGCGGCGACCGCCGATCGCAGCTTCGCGCACGCCATCAGGAACGCCGCCGAGGGCAGCACATGCCAGGCATTCACCAGGCGATCGACCAGCCATCGCTGTGACGTGATGGGCGTGTCATAACCGGGCAAGTGGTGCTGACGAATGAGCTGCGCATTCAACCCGGAGCGCTGCCCAGCGGACAGGCCGGCAACGGCGCGGCGCCAAGGCCGGTAATAGGACACCGGATCGTAAAGCAGACGCACCAGCTCAGTTTGTCCGCGCACGGCGGCGTCTCCCATTCCAGCGCAGACGCAGCTGCCCGAACCGATCGGCAAGCCTGAGTCGCCCGGCACCTCGCCAGAGGATGATGGCAAACACCACGGCACCGGCGAGGGTGGCCACCAGGATCGCCCAGATCGTGCTACGCGCCCCATCGCTTTCGGGCATGGTCGCCGAGAGGGTGCGCGGGGGTGGCGTCCCGGTCAGGATGACCGATACATTGTCGTAATCCACCTGGACAAAGGCATTGCGCAGGAAACGCTTCACCGATTGAAGCAGCGCCTGTTCGTCCACACTACCCTCATGCACGACAACGGCCGCCACGTGCATTTCCGGCTCGCTGACCTGGTTGCCTGGCCGCGTCGGGGCGTCGTAGCTCACATGCACCCGAGCGGTCTTCACACCCTCGAGCACGGACAAGGATTCCTCCAGCCGCTGCTCGATCGCCGAGAGCAATCGCGCCCGCTCGCCAGTCGGGGTGCTGACCATCGCGTCAGCGGGGAACGCTGCCGATATCTGCGTGCGTGGTGCCGAGGGAAGATCTTCCCGCTGCACCAGTTCGATCGCTTCGGGAAGGTCGCTCCGGCCCACCCGGACGGCGAAGGCACCCTTGCCCTCGTTGTGCTTTTCCGCCGCGATATTGTTATGGAGCATCGCGGACACGACTTCGTTGGCCTGTCGCTCGTCCAGGCCTTCCAGCAGGCTCGCCT